>JBDREV010000075.1:0-6325 GCA_043819375.1 Candidatus Woesearchaeota archaeon | reverse complement strand
CTTTAAAGCCTTGTTTCTCCAACCACTGGCAGCTCTTCAGGATAGAATCATGCTCAATCTTAGTGGTGATGATCTGGTTGCCTTTGTCTTTGTTGGCAAAAGCAACTCCCTTCAGAGCAAAATTATTGGCTTCAGTTCCGCCAGAAGTGAAAAGAATCTCTGTGCCTCTTGCTCCAATAGATTTAGCGATAAAATCTCTAGATCTCTCTACAGCTTCTCTGGCTTCCATACCCAGACTATGTAAAGAAGAAGCATTGCCATACTTCTCAGTAAGATAAGGCTGCATGGAGGCAGCTACTTTCGGATCCAGCTTAGTGGTTGATCCATTATCCAGGTAGACTGTTCTCATTTTTTCTTGCACCCCAAACAACAATGATTCTTGACGTGATTTTCTACCAAGTCCAGCATAGGCAGCACAGTTTGCTTATTCAATGAATAGATCCTCTGCTTTCCTTTCTGCTCCACTGACAAGATATTGCATTGAGTTAGTTTTCTCAGATTATGGGAGATCTTGCTCTGCTCTTCTTTCAATCCGGCAGTTATCTCAGTCACACTCAACGGCTTCTCTCTCAGCAACAAGATTATGCTTAATCGGGTCTTGTTGGCAAAGTTGATAAAAAAGCTGTCAAATGATTTGCATCTCATATGAATTGTATTTCATATGTATTATATAAATGTTATGGTTGGTTGCTTACACCATTCAAAAATAGTAAAAATTTATATAAGACTGTTTCTCCCGGAAGAGCATGACAACAATCCTAGGAATCAAATCAAATCTTGGCGAAGAAAGTATTGTTTTGGCCAGTGATACCCAGCTTAATCTCTACGATGGCAAAAACCATACTGGAAAAGAAAAGATCTCTAAATTAAGAGCCGGCCGTTCACATCTTCTTGCTTTTTCGGGGAATTTTGATAAGTATCTGGAAAGTTTCTTCAGCTATCTTACGGGAAGAAGATCTTACGAGAGTTTTGTCCGCTTTGTATCTGGTATCAAAAAAGACGCTGCACGGTCCAGTCTTCCTGCTTTTTTGGGGAATGTTCCCAAGGAAGTTGCCAAGCACCTTCGCGACATCACTCAAAATAAAAAGACCCAGTCTGAATCGGAGAAGGTTTTCTTTGGTTATCTCAAAGAAAAAACTCTTCCCTCCACAGAACTGGAAAAGTACTTAACTTCTTTTCTCGAAGCAGTAATGCAGGTAAAAGAAGACCCAGTAGAAGAAGCTGTCAGAACAGGCTATTTCAAAGAGCTTGCTTTCCTCAACAGATTTTACACAAAAAGAGCAATGGAAGAAGAGGAAGAAACGGTTGAATTAATCTTAGCTTCAAACAAACCAGCACTCGAGCTGTATCATGTTGATCATTTTGGCAATCTGATCGAAGTCATGCCTTCTGGAGATCTGGAGTATCTTTGTTTGGGCAGCGGTTCTGAACATGTAAATAAATATATTGACGAGGCAGGCTATGAACAGGATCTGGACATACCGGAATTGATCGTCGATGAGATCAAGATCCCGGGAGAGATCAGTCCGGACAGGATCAGTACAAAAATATCCAAATGCCTTGCCTACGGAGCAATCACTGAAGCGATCAAGAAAGACCCTAACACGGGTGGTTTTGTAGACCTGGCAGTCATCACCAAAGAAAAGATTAAGCATTATGGTCCGGTTATCCAAACAGAATTAGGTGACGCTGTCAAAAAAGTCTACTTGAATATTATCCATAGTGATACAGAACCTGAAAATTAACCCAAAAATTTGAGCAGATACATCATCACTATCCCTAAGATAAATACTCCAAAGTTCAACAAGAGTTTCTTCATATCTAATTCTTTCCTGATCTCGGGGATCAGATCAGAAGCAGCGATGTAGATGAATCCTCCTGCGGCAAAAGGCAATAAGAACACTACTGCAGATTCAGTATAGCCGGAAAGGAAATAACCAACAATACCACCCAAAACCGCAGTCAGGGCAGTGATGAAATTTAGAAATAATGCTCTGGACTTCTTGAATCCCCCATGGATCAAAACACCAAAGTCTCCAATCTCCTGAGGGATCTCGTGCAGAGCCATAGCCAAAGTGGTGACAATACCTAATCTGATGTCCACTACAAAACTGGCGGCGATGATCATTCCATCAATAAAATTATGCACACTGTCTCCGATCAGGCTCATATGGGCAAAGGTGTGGATGTCACAGTGTCCTTTATGGCAATGTCTCCAGTGCAGCACTTTCTCGATGAATAAGAATAATACAAAACCCACTAAGACATAGATAAATAAAGATCCATCGCCAAATTCTTCTACAGCTTCAGGGATCAGATGAAGAAATGCTCCTCCGATCAAAGCGCCTGCGGACAAAGCCACAAACACCATCACCAATCGGTTCAGCAGTTTGTCTTTCAAGGCCAGAGTAAAAACACCTACAAAAGAGATCAGGCTGACTAAGATAGTGCTTATTAAGATCCAGATCAAAGTTGAGATTGCCATACTGCGCTTTTGTTATTAAATGCAAAGGTTATTTAAATTTAACCTTCCTCTTTAATTTCCTTGTAGGCAGAAGTGGCAGCAACCGCTCCCTCAGCAGCAGCAGTGATAATCTGCTTCAACGGATTGTTGGTTATATCTCCAGCAGCAAACACACCAGGAACACTAGTCTTCTGTTCTTTATCAACTTCAATGTAGCGTCCAGATAGTTTCACTCCCAGCTGCACAGCCAGTTCAATATTGGGCATGCCGCCGATCTGGATGAACAGCCCGCCAAGTTCAATCTCCTGGCCGTTATCCAGCTTGACTCCTTCCAACTTATCTGTACCAAGCAGCTCCGCAACATTCACTTTGAAGATAATCTCAATCTTCTCTTCCCTCTCCACAGCTTCCACCCAAGCAGGTTCTGCCCTGAAAAAACTATCTTGACGGTAAAAGATGTAAACTTTCCGGGCATATTCAGAGATCAATAAGGCTGCAGTCAGAGCCGCATCTCCTCCACCAACTACACCTACAATCTGATCAGAAAAGAACACTGCATCACAGGTGGGGCAATAGCTGATTCCTTTGCCTAGCAACTCCTCTTCATAATCCAGATTAAGTTTTCTCCGCTCCGAACCGGTAGCCAGAATAATTTTCTTGGATTGATATTCTTCAGTATCAGTCTTGACTAGAAAACCACCTTCAATCTTCTTAACATCCACCACTTTCTGATTCTTGATCTCTACACCCGCATCTTTGACCTGTTCAGCCATCTTCTCAGTCAGTTCCATCCCGCTAGTTTCTATATAACCAAGCCAATTGCAGATCTTGATCGCACCTAACATCACTCCGCCGGTAATTTTTCCGATCACCAAAATGTTCAATTTGTATCTAGCCGCGTATACTGCCGCATTCAACCCTGCAGGTCCAGCACCAACCACAATCAAATCATAATTTTCCATTTTTAAACCTCATCAGTCCTCCAAAAAGTTTTCACTCCTTCATCTCCATATTCATCTTTCCTTAAAAAACCTTCCCAGGCAATCATCGCCCCATTGTCTCCGGCCAGTTTCATAGGCACTTTAGAGAAAACTACTCCCCTCTCCTTGCACATAATCTCCAGCATCGCACAGAAGCGTTTATTCGCTCCCACTCCCCCAACCAACAACAACTCTTTCTTGCCAGTATGTGCCAATGCTCTTTCAGAAACTTCTGCCATCATCGCAAAGCAGGTTTCCTGGACAGAGAAGCAGAGATCTTCTTTAGAAATACCCTTCTCGAGTAACTGCTTCACTTTGTTCAATATCCCTGAAAAACTGGTATCCATACCTTTGACCACATAAGTAAGCTCAACATACTCTCCTTTCAAAGCCAATTCCTCCATCTTAGCCCCGGCAGGAAACCCCAACTTCATCACCCTCCCTAATTTATCCAGCATATTTCCCAGGCCGATATCTAGGGTCTCACCCATCACGCGATATTTGCCGCCATCATACACAATCACTTGAGTATTCACTCCTGAAACATATAGATAAACTGGATCATCAAGCTTATTCACCAATTTGCCGATGCTCAGATGAGCAGCACAATGATTTACACCAACCAATCGTTTTCCAAACTCTTCAGCCCAGGCTTTGGCTTGCTTATAACCCACCCACAGCACAGGATCAATACCTGGCCCAGCAGAATAAGCTATCAGATCAATATCTTCCCAGCCAATTCCAGCTTCAGCCAAAGCTTTCTGCAATAATTCTTCAGCAACCTGTTCATGATGTAGCACCACTTTGTCCGGAAGCATCCCCCCTTCAGGATTGCTGTAGCTATCAGTTTGATTTGATAAGATGTTTCCTTGATCATCAACAATCCCGATCCCGAAGGTATGGGCAGTTGATTCTACACCTAAGATTATCATAGAAAAATAAAATAGCCAAGTTATTTTAAAAAATTAACTGAAAAGATCAACTATTACTCAAATGATCAGAAACTGCTGTCCGCACTGATCGGTTATATGCAGTCTGGAACATCCCACCCAAAGTTGTTCCCCAGTCATTGATCCCTTCATGATAAAATTTGCTTTTTCCGGTTTTAGCCAACACTTCTTTAAGTCCTTCCGGGGTGGAAAGATCAAGTCCTAACTTTTCTGCCATATGCCTGATCAGCTGTCCTGTAGCCGCCCTGGCCATGGCCGTAGGCTGGCCGGTTTCATCTGTCCAATATTGTTTGGGGCTGTTAAAATCATAGGGCTGCAGACCAATCCTGCGTATTTCCTTAAAATCACTGTCCTTCTCAATCAGATCCAAAACCACCGCAGAGGGGGAATTGTTATAGACATGTACCAACCCATCCAGTGTAGTTCCCCAGTCATTGATCACTTCATTACAGAAAGTCTCATAAGTGAGATGGGGCAGGATCTCTTTAAAACCGTCGAGGGTAAAGCCTCTGACCTTCAGTTTTTTTGCCAGGTGGAAGATCAACTGCTTAGCAGCCTTTCTCGCTGTCTCTGTCGGCTTGCCTGCTCTATCCTTCCAGAAATTGTTCGGACTTTTCGGAAAATCATATGGTTGTAAATTTCTGCTCTTGATCAAGATAAATCCCGGATCATTTTTCACCAACTCCAACACTGGCTGGATATTAGAATTATGATAAAAAGTTAACAGGCCCCCCAAAGTTGTTCCCCATTCATTGATCGGCTCTTTCTTAAAAGCAGCCACACCCAGCTTAGGAAGAATCTCTTTAAATCCTTCAACTCTTCGATAATCCACTCCTGCTTTTCTCGATACTGCACTGATCAGCTGCTTAGTGGCCAAACGACGATAAAGGATCAGACTATCATTAGATGTCACCCACACATTTCCTGTGTTGGGAAAATCATAAGGTTTTAACTTCATTCCCCTCTTGCTCAAAGCTAGAATCAATTCTTCTGCCTCATCTATCCACAATCGCACACCAAGTTCGCGGATGCTTCTAGGCCCATTGTCCAAGACATGGTCCAATACTTCTTCCAAAGAGTGCTTTCTTTTTGTCATAGTATCTCCTAAACAACATCTCTTTTAGACAGAATTAAAAGATTTACTTACTGCTGGCAGCCTGCCGTTCAGTATCTCTTTTCTTGGAAACTGCATTGCTCTTAGCACTGCAGAGACTGGCCTGGATAATCTCTTCAGCCAGAGTATCCTCAACCTTAGCTTTCTTGTTGAAAGATCTGACATAAGCTCCCTGAGCCATATATCTCAAAGCCAGGTCAACCCTTCTCTGAGGAGCTACTTCCACTGCTTTAGGATAACGGGCTCCACCATACTCAATGGAGATGACCTCTTCCCGAGGAGCAGCATTCTCCACCGCCTTGACTAAAACCGCAATAGGATTTTTCTTTAGCTTGTTCTCGATCTTCAAAAAAGCTGCCTCAATAATCCTTAAAGCAGTAGTCTTCTTGCCGGTGATATGGCCTGAACTCATAAAATGTTTCTTTCCTTTATGGCCCACAGTCATCAATTTGCTGACCATTCTTTCTACAATAAAAGTATTGGATTTGTGGAACCTGGCTCCAGCATATCTGGCTCCAGTCTTAGGCATAATCTTTGGATCAATAGAGATATATTTTACTAAACCGACATCATTTACAGCAACGCCTTCTGCACTCCAACGGTTAAAGAGTTTAACTTCCATTTTAAGTGTTTTTTTTCTGTACTTTATTTAAAGCTTTCGCTTCAGAAACATAGATGTTTAATTTGATAATCTGTTCACACTTTTAATTAATCCTTCAGTTAATTCTCTTTTCGGTGGTTTTTAATGGGTGAATTAACCGAAAAGAAAAGAAAATGGATAATACAACAGTTTAGAGCTGGTAGAAGTGCGACATCA
>JBDREV010000074.1:0-3294 GCA_043819375.1 Candidatus Woesearchaeota archaeon | reverse complement strand
CGCAGTTTTATCGATCGAATTAAACCTAAATTGGTGGTCTGTGGGCATCTGCATGAAACTGCGGGTGTTGTAGATCAGATCGGTGAAACAAAAATTATCAATCCTGGGTGGGAAGGGATGATAATTGAATTAGAATGATGTTCACTGAATCTCTTCCATAAACACTTTGTCGATCTTGATGGCAATCCCTTTAGCAGTTCCCGAGATCTCTTCTGCAGAAAGCAAAGCTGTGCCGATGGCGATAAGTTCTCCTTTAAGTGTCATCACGGCTACAGGATCGTCTTTGGAAAACTGTTCAAGTTCAGCAATTCCAGGCAGGGCTAGATCACGACCATGAGTCAGGCTCTGGACCGCGCTGTCTAGAACAAAACATTTAGGGATGTAAGTGATCACTTTCTCAATCGGCTGTAGGCAGTAGCGGAGAAATTTAGGGTTGTTCTCCTCTTTGTAGAACTGATAAGCATCTTGGAGATCAGTCAAAGTTACTAGTCTATCTTCTTCTGTAAGGGGTCCGGCTCGTGTTCTTCTTAACTCAGCCATATGCGCCCCTACTCCCAAAGACTGGCCCAGATCATGACAGAATTTTCTCACATATGTTCCTGCCTGGCATTTCATCCTGAAGAGGATGTCCTGCTCTTCTATATCTAAAATTTCCAGCTCATAGATCTTTCTTTTCCGTTCTTCTCTCTTGACTGCAGATTTTACTGGGGGCCGCTGAGTGATCTCTCCGACAAATTTTTCTAATGCTTTTCTCAACCTGGTTTCATCAACAGGCTTGTGAAGATGCATTATCCCTACATATTCTTTAGGGGCGGTGAGCAGAAAATGAGTGATACGGGTGGCTCTGCCTAAAGTGATTGGTTGTACTCCGGTAACTGCCGGATCCAAGGTGCCTGAATGTCCAGCTTTACTGATTTGCAAAATCTTTTTGATGTAATCGACAATCAAGTGACTGGTGGGTCCTTTAGGTTTGTCGATGTTGATCAAGCCGTAATTGATCAGCTCTTCAACAGTTCTTTCTTCTGGCGCTTTACCAAAAACACCTTCAGATTTTTTTAGAATTAATCTCTTTGATGAGTTCATTTTTAATCTTGTTCATCTTTTTTTCAGTCTTGGCCAAAAAACTGAAGATATTATCCCTCAGTTCATTATTGATCTCTTTGAACAGACGAGTGATGTTGGTGTCGCTGATTCTCCTTTTCAGATTATAAAAAGAGAAGAGAGTCAGTTTCTTGATCTTTTCTCTTAAGGGCAAGTCTCGGCTTCGTTTTAGATTGCGGTAGAAAGTTAAATTAAGCCAGTTTTGAGAAGTTGTTTCCGGAGAAGAGAAGTTATGGAAATAATCCAGCAGGAAGCGATTGTTAAGCAAAGAGATGATCTTGCGGTTCTTTCTTTCGCTGAAGCCAAGATGATTGGAGAAGGCAGTCACTGCTGAAGGGATCTTGGGATTCTGAAAGGCATCCAAGACTTGCTTGACAATCTTTGGATTTTTTTCTGCAACAAGATTGTCCACTGAAAATTCAATCAGATGATGAACTGTCATACTATCAGTCTTGCCGATGTAATGTTTGTATCTTTTGGCTATTTTAAGAATGCTGTTATGGTAGTTCTTGATATAACCTGTGTCGAGGTTATGGGTGTAGAAGTCAAGACCCTGTGGCTCTTCTCCATGGGTAATCATGCCAAAAGCAAAATATTTATGCAATGGGCTTTTGACTTTATTGAAGAATTCCAGTCCTTGGCTGTGGGTCTTTTGAAACTGGATTAATCCAGAGATATTGATATCAGGGATGATACTGCCAACGATCAGATGGTCTTTTTCATCTTGGGTAAGTTTTTGGTCTTTGAATAGTTCCAAAACAAAATGGGCGTGGGTTAACGGATTCATGAATTATGTCCTGTAGTAACTACTTTTTAATATTTACGGAAAATTTGAAGAAAAAATTAATCTTCTGCCTTAACTGGTGTTTTCACAGTTTTTGGCTCTGGTTTAGGCTGGACCGGTTCTGTCGGTTCCTGAGGCTCTTTAGCTTCTGGTTTGGCAGCCTCTTTTACTGGCTCAACTGCTTTTTTCTCTTCTTTGGTTTCTGTGCTTTTCTCTGCTGGCTTGGTTTCTTTAGCTGTCTTGATACCTGCTTTTTCAGCTACTTCCTGCAGTTTTGATTTCTTTTCTACTTTTTTCTCTAATTCGATTTTGTGGCCAAAGAGTTCTGCCCTAGCTGTTCCTTTTTCATCTTTGAGCACTGTAACTTTAATGTGATGGGGTGGATTCTGGATACCATGCTTCCAAAGTTCTTCATTGAGGTGTTTTCCTAGACGGACATCCTCTGTTTTCATATGTTTTTGAAGAAATTGCTTGGCAGCAGTGACTGCCTTTTTAGTCCTTCTCCAATTAGGTACTTTCAAATATTCTCTTCTTAAAGGAATATTGTATGTCCTTTCTGTATTCTTAGCTTCTGTTTTAGCCATTTTTACGCCTTAATTTTAGTCCTGCGCCAGGATCTTTTAATTTCAGTGTGTCTGGAAGGATGCACCTTTCTTCCTTTACCATAAATCTTGAAAACAGTCCAGAATGGTGCCCATTTGGTCTGTTTGGATCTCTTAATCAGTCGGTTCTTCAGTGCAGGATGTTTGTAGCGAGCCATTTTATTTCTGTTTTGGTTTTTTAGCCAACTGGACAGCAATCTTGTCCAGGAAAGAAATCCCTTTGGGGGTAAGCACTCTTCCTTTGTGGTTTCCCCTTTCAGCTTGTTTGACTAATTCTGATTTTTCTAATTGCTGGAGAATCTTTCTGATGATTGATCCTGAACCTCTGTAGAAATGTTCTGGCTTGTGGCCTCTGTTCTTTCTGCCGCCATACTTTGTCCTCAATTTTTGGGTTCCGACTGGACCTTTACTGGAAATAGTTTTGAGGATAGCAGCAGAACGGAAGTACCACCAGTCTGGATCATCAGGCAATCTTTCTTTGTGATGGCCGGTCTTGACAAACTTAGCCCATTCAGTAGGCTCAACCAATTTCTGGTTTTTCAGTTCTTCAGCAGCCTTGTTGATCAGTTCTTCAGGCTTGACAAGTTCAATATGAGTCATTTTAAAGCTGGTTGAGCAGGTGGTTTATAAATTTTTCTTGCATGCAGAGTTCAGAGCAGGGAAAAGTTTATATAAATTGGTAATTTAAATTCCCTATTATTATCTATTAAATCTAATCAAAGAAGGTGAATCTCATGAAGAAAAGCATTGTTGTGATCAGTCTATTCTTATTAGTGTTATTTTCTGTGAGTGTGTTGGCACAGACTA
>JBDREV010000073.1:0-2885 GCA_043819375.1 Candidatus Woesearchaeota archaeon | reverse complement strand
ATTAAAAGGGATCGTGAGCTGGGTTCAGAACGCTGTGAGGCAGTTTGTTTGATATCTACTGGGAATGTTGGGAGTCTGAAAGGAAGGAAGCCATAGTACGAGAGGAACTGGCTTTTCGAGGCCTCTGGTCCACCGGTTATCCGACAGGGTACGCCGGGCAGCTACGCCTTAAGTGATAAGTGCTGAAAGCATCTAAGCACGAAGTGCCCCTTGAAAAGAGACTCCTTAGGACACGGCAATAACAGCCGTTTGATAGAAGTGGTGTGTAAGTACCAAGGTAACGAGGTATTCAGCACGCACTTACTAACCGTCCGTCTCGCTGTTTTATGTACGGTACTCATTTTTTTTCTTTTTTGATTGTATAAACCTATCTAGGCGCAGCCATGACTGTCCACCACTAGAAAAGCTTATATTTCTAAACCTACCGCGCATGGTTATGGCTAGAAATTACAAAAAATTGGAGATTTATCATTTAGCCTATGATTCCACCTTACAGATTTACAAGGCTACAGAGAAGTTTCCGGATTCGGAGCACAAAAATATAAGTTTACAGATAAGACGTGCAGTAGTATCTATTCCATTAAATATTGCAGAAGGTTCCTCTCGAAGAAGCAACCGAGAGTTTCTCCAATTCCTGACTTATGCGTTCGGTTCTGCCAAAGAGGTAGAAGTACTATTAAATTTATCCAAAGATCTAGATTATATCAATAAAAAAATGTTCGAAGAATTATTTGAAGATCTGAATAAGTTAATGGCCAAACTTTTTCTGTTCATGCGAGATTTAGAGAAAAGGGTCCCTGAGAAGAAATATCATTTTTTTCAGAAATTAGAAAATAAGATGTCTGAACTTTAAATATTACCTAAACCTAACAAGATCAAGATGGGGATCATATCCTTGTTTTCTGAATGTATCGATGTCTGTGGTGAAACAAGCACCATATCCAGAAGCGATTGCTTTCATCATCACTAATCTGCCGATTTCAGTGTCATTAAGAGCCCTTTTACGGAACTGTTTTTTGCCTGGCTCAAGTAGGATAGTTTGATACCTTAATTTATCTGTATAAGCCATCATCTCTGCAGTAGGGATCACAAAGGGCAGTGAATGTATCCTTTTTCTTCCATCTATCTTTTCGTAATATCTTTTTAATCCATGTAGTGCAGCAATTTCATGGGCACAGAAATATTCTTCGGGATTGGGTCTGCCCACAGCTGAAGACCTACGGTCACTGCGATACTGCTTATCATTACAGTAACACTTCCCATTCAATTCCCAAACCAAGCTATAGATCTCATCACTGTTTTTGAAAAGAACAGGAACATTAAAAATTTTAAAACGATATGGTTCTTGATTGTGATAACGCGATAAAACCTTGAAATGCCTTCCTGTCTCCCCTCTGAAAACAGAACCGAATTCAATCAAGTCATCTTTATTTACTTTCATCCGCTGGACATATTTAGATAAAGCATCACCTTCTCTTCTCTTTTTAGAAAGATGAGTCTCATAATCAGCTACTTGTTTCTCTTTCTTTCTCCTTTTCTTTTCGCTAAGCTGTTTACCAGTCTTGTTATCAATTCCAGTCTCCAGCTCTTTCCTGATCCCAGGAATAAGCAATTTATAGGCCGCAAAATTCTGGAAAGCCCTCAATTCTGCCCCCTTGATTGCATTCATGATCGGCACAATCTTCCTATGTTGATCAGATCCCCACCAAGAGTAACCCACTAAGGAATGATCGATGAACCTTTCTTTATTTAGGTGCAAATAATCAAAAGTGGTTGCAAGCACTCTTTCTGGAGACCATTGTGATTCTCTTTTCTGTGCAGCAGAAAATGGTCCCTCCGTTGCTTTCCCCGAGATTAAACGCTGGATAATATTAGAATCTAATTTAAGTAAAGCACGGTCTGAATAAGCGATCAATTCTCTGCAATCACTCGCTTTGATACGATACTCTGGTGGGAGAACAAGCAGTTGTTTCTCTTCTAAACCATCAATCTTTTGAACTAAAGAAAGATTATCTGTTTGATATCTTTTTGTTCTGACTAGCTCTTCCAGATCACTTTCTGCAGTTCCACAAATCACACTTCCTTCCTGATTAAGTTCCAGTAAGTCTTTGATGTAAATATTGGTAGTTTTACCAATATGCTGTCGCAGAATTTCAGTTACTCCCGGGGGTTTAAAATAATTTTTTCTGGATTT
Source organism: Candidatus Woesearchaeota archaeon (assembly GCA_043819375.1). GTDB lineage: Archaea > Nanobdellota > Nanobdellia > Woesearchaeales > GW2011-AR9 > JBDREV01. Next base: position 691 of record JBDREV010000073.1, on the reverse strand, counting down.
GGATAAATTAATAATCATAATTTTCCAGATGATTTAAAGTTTATAAATTTTTTGAGTATAATTTACTTTAAAGTGATTAATATTTGAAAAGTAACTGATTACAAAAAAACAAAAGATTTTAAATCTCTGAAAAAGTGTTATGCCTATGAACCAAACTATCAAACTGCTGATGATCTCAGATATCTTTGTGATGACTGGTTTTGGATTGATCGAACCCATCTTAGCCATCTTCATCAAAGAGAACTTAGTAGGGGGAACAATCTTTGCTGCAGGAGTTGCCAGCACTCTTTTTCTGCTCACTAAATGTTTGATACAGCTTCCTTTTTCTAGGTATATTGACAGCCATGATAATAAAATCAGATGGTTGCTGTTAGGCACTTTTTTGATTGCTTTAGTGCCATTTGTTTATATTTTTGCCAAGGACATCAAATTTATCTATGTTGCTCAAATCCTTTTTGGGATAGGTGCTGGTCTAGCTTATCCTACTTGGTTAGGGTTATGGAGCACTCATTTAGATAGACATCATGAAAGCTTTGAATGGAGTATGTACTCTACTATGACTGGAATCGGCACAGCCATCACTGCAGTGGTTGGAGCTGCTATTGCTCAATTCATCGGTTTTGCTTATACTTTTTTCCTAGTGGGGCTGGCCTCCTTAGCAGGTTGTTTGATCATTTTAAGATTAGAATAT
>JBDREV010000072.1:0-2557 GCA_043819375.1 Candidatus Woesearchaeota archaeon | reverse complement strand
AGGTATTTTTTGTTATATTTAAGTATATTCTTGAATATCTAGGTATTCTTGGGTATACTTATAAATCTTTTGGTGGGAGTTAAGTTCAAAGTGTTCTTATCTCCCGGCAATCTTCTTCAGCTCATTGATGATCTTCTTGGCTTCTGATTCAGTGTATTCCTCAATCTTCTCTCCCCTTAGTCTCTTGGCCACTCTTTCTAACTCCTGGAAGAAATTCCTCTCTTTTCCTTCCAGTTCCTGATGCAGACCTCCTTTTCTCAATTCATGATGATGAGCTACTTTATGAAGAAGGTCAGTATGAGTAATATTTTTTGGTTTGGTATCTCCGAGACCGAAAAGATTGAATAATTCCTTGCGATCCTGTGCTCTTTTTTTCTGATGATGTTCCTCTTCCATCTGCTTGATGTGTTCTTCTCTTTCCTTGATCTTTTTGCGGTTGATGAAATATGTTCTCTTTGTCGCTGGTTTTGGTTCTGGTTTAGATGGTGGTGGAGAAGGTGTTTTCTTCTGCTTGTTCTTCCAATGCAGTACATAAAAGATTACCGAGATGAAGATGATCAAAGCTAAGAACCAAGGCCAGATGGATGTCTTCTCTTCTCCGACGATAACTTCTGGTTTTTCTTCAGGAGTTATTGGTTCAGGAGGAGTGATCACTGTTTGTACTGGAGGAGGTAAGGAAATTACTGGCTGGCCAACTACCTCTAGATTTAATCCTTGGGTGATGCTGCCTAAGATAGCTGAACCGCAATAGTTTTGGCAGCTGAACTGATCTAAGTTAGGGTCAAAGTTGAATAGGGTAGCTCCCCGGTTCTTTGCGTCCACTTCACAGAGCCATTTGCTGGTTTTGTACTCACATAAGCTAGTGCCTAAATAATCAGAACGGCAGCAGCCTGGACTGCACCATTCCAGCTCTTTTCCTGCTTCTACTTCTCCTCCCAGACAGTTACCGGAGTATTGATAATCACAGGTACTTTTGCAGAAGATCTCCTTACATTCCAGAAAATCTGAGCAGTTTTGTTGAGGATAGAAATATTGGTTGAAATTAGGCTGGCTGTAGAGCAAGAAATCTTCCAAGGCTTCGTTCTCGTTGAGATCGTAGCAGTAGAGTAAACTATCTTTGAAGGTGTAACAGCCTTCCTGTAGTTGTGCTACAGCTAAGGTGGATAGTAATATAATTAGTAAGATTACGCCCTCTTTTTTCCGCATCCTGCATAGAATAAATCTTAAGATATTTATAAATTGCTTGGTTTAAATATTACTCGCGAAGATAGTTTCACATGAATTATCAACTTTTGTTGACTCTCTAGTTAAAGGGCATCTAGTTGTAATCTCTTGTGATAATCTTTTGCTTTTTAATCATCCTCAGCAATCTTCCTCTCTAAATCAAGTTGCTCTGCCAGATATCTATATCTTTGATTTCTGAAAGAAGCATTGGGTGGCCCCTTGATGTGAGGTGGTATCCATGTTACTCGATAAATATTTCCATTTTCATCCCGGTACCTTCTGTTATGGCCGCGAACATAAATCCTTTCTGTAAGTTCCCAATGATGTTGTGGTTGAGTGTAACTAATTAGTTCTTTACTGGTGATATCTATCACATAATACTCTTTTTTACTTTCTTTGCCTTTCTTTCTCTTTTGCTTAGGTACTCCTTCTTTCTTCCTGAGAGTGACATTTTCTGCATTGATATGATTCACCAAATTAACACATAGATTTGCAACTTGTTTGTATCCTCTGACAAAAGTACCACTAACTTCGACATCGTCACCACTATTGTTTTCAATACAATTCTTCCAAAGGTACTCTCTAATTTTTTCATCTTCAACACCATCTAGAAATTCTGGTTTTGCAAGAAAACTACCCTTTTGCTCTTGCGCATCAAGCTCAAGCATTACTCCTGCACCTTTATCTAAATAAAACACATTCTTACTTACTAAATCAAAAGCGATTTGATATGTTTCTATCTTGCTCTCTTTTTTTGTGAATAATCTTATTCTATATGGCACGGCTAGTTCTGTTGAATATTCAAATGGTTTCCCAGCCATAAACTGAAGACCATACAACACAGTCTCAAATGTATCAAAAGATATTTTCTGCCCATATGCTGCATCAAAAAACATCGAAGGAAATGGCATTTGACCATTAACGATATAATCATACCGATCAGGTTCGAAATTAAGTAAACTATCTAGTGTTGCTGGTCCAACTTTAATACATTTTGAACTTTCAACAGAAGCTTGAATCTCCTGTGCAGAATCAAGAAACAATTTATATAAGACAATGTTACTCCTTAAACGAAAGATCTCTTTTGCCGCCAAGTCTCTTTCAGTTCTGCTTCTTCCAGGATGAAATAGTGGCAGATCATCTAATCTCTTGTCATCTCTTTTTGTTTTTTTGAGTTCTGCAGTTAACTGCCGTAGTTTACTAAAATGACCCACTACTTGTTCTTGACAATACTGTAAGGCTTCATCGTAGAACCAGTGATATGGTAATTTTACTTCATCCATTTTACTATCTCAAAACACCTTCAGAAAACCACTTTTATTTTAATATATAC
>JBDREV010000071.1:0-2735 GCA_043819375.1 Candidatus Woesearchaeota archaeon | reverse complement strand
TAGGTTTAAGCGCGTTAGCCGCAGCATGGGCAGAAAAAGGTATTGGTACAGCAGCTATAGGCGCTATGGCTGAAAAGGAAGAACTCTTTGGTAAGGGTTTAATCCTGACTGTAATTCCAGAAACCATTGTTATCTTTGGTTTGGTCATCGCAATCTTGATCATCGGAATGGCTGGATAAACATGGGACTGGAAGAAGTAAAGCAAGAAATCTTGGATAGAGCAAAGAAGGAAATTGAAAACATTGAGGCAGATGTTAGTAGAGAGTTGAAGGGGATAGAGGAAGAGGTAAAAAACTCTGTCAAACAGAGAGCAAAAGAGCTTGAAAAACTAAACGAAAGAGAGATCTCTCGTTTGAGACAGAGAAGAGAAGCAGAGGCAAAGGCAGAGATCCGACACCTCCTTTTGGAAAAGAAAAGAGAATTGATGGATAAAGTAATAGAATCAGCAAAAGAGCAATTAAAGAAACAAGAGAAAAAATATCTCCCAAAACTATTAGCAAAAGCCAAGAAAGAATTGAAAGTAGAGAGAGTGTATTGCTCGCAGAAATTAACAGGAGTGAAGACTGTAACAGATAAGATTGATGGACTCGTCGCAGAAAACAAAGAGGGCAGCATCAGCATAGACTACACTTTTGACACACTTCTATCAAGTGTGAAGGAAGCCAATCTCAAAGAACTCAACGAAGTGTTGTTTAAATGATTCAAGAACTTCCTCAACAAAGTAAGATTCGATTAGAGGAATCCCCATACACCTATGTACGCACTACTGTAATGCGTACCTTATTGATTCATAGATCAGAGTATAAAAAACTCTTGAAGATGAGTTTATCAGAGATTTCACATTATCTCGGCAATACTCAGTATAGGAAAGAGATCAATGAGCTAGGTGTAAGATTCTCAGGCATTGAACTTATTGAGCATGCGCTCAACAAGAACTTTATCCACACAATCGAGAAATTAAAGAGGATCTCCCCTGATTCATATAACTCTGTGATTGAATCCTACTTGTTGAAATATGACATTGACAATATAAAAACAATCTTTAGAGGGAAGAAAGCAGATCTCTCTGAGGAAGAAATAAAAGAGCTTTTACTTCCTGTTGGTTTAATCTCAATGAAGAAACTAGAATTATTGATGAAAAAAACTCCCCAAGAGATTATGAAATCTTTACCTTCTCCCTTAGATAGGTTTCTGGCAGAAAACAAGAAGCTCAAAGCAGATGACCTGACAGAGGTCGAAACAAAACTTGATCATTTCTACTTCAAAACACTACTTAAGTTTAGTGAGCGCTTACCCAAGCAAGGTATTCTTTTCAAGGAATTCCTGTTGACCATAATCCACATAACAAATTTGTTGACTTTCTTAAGATTACGAAAAGAGAAAGTGGAAAACATAGCAGCGTATATTTTCTTCACTGAAAGTGAGATTGAAAATGTACTTTTCAAACAGCTTCTGAAGGCAAAAACAGATGATGACATTCTTAAACTCCTTAAAAGATCTCTGTACAGAGATGTGCTTGACACAAAAACACTATTCCAAGAATCCCTAATTCCAGTAGAGATATCTTTACAGAACTATTTATACAAGAAGACAATCATATTCCAACATCAAGATCCTTTATCAGTATATGTCATCCTTGGATTTATGTTTGCCAAAGAGATGGAGATCAAGAATCTGAAGAAAATCATAAAAGCAAAACATCTTGGCATAGATATGGAAATAATTGAGCAACAGTTGGTAGCATGAAAAAAATCGCTTGTTTTGGAACAGAAGCCTTCACGCTAGGTTTTCAGCTAGCTGGAATTAGAAAAACTGTTAATTTAGACGATAAAAAGAATATCCTTGACCAAATAGAATCCCTTAAGGGAAACAAGGAAATTGGCATTGTCATAATTGATGAAAAAATACTTGAAAGACTGGATAGTCAGGATCGCTCGGATGTGGAAGATTCTGTTGATCCTGTATTCATATCTCTTTCAACAGAAACCTCATCAGATAATATTCGAAAATTGATAATAAAATCTATAGGAGTTGATTTGTGGAAAGGTGATTAAATGGCAAAGAAAGGTGTTTTATATAGGATTGCTGGGCCAGTTGTAGTGGCAAAGGCTATGGAAGCAAACATGTATGATCTTGTTAGAGTAGGAAATGAAAAGCTTATGGGCGAAGTTATCCAGATTGATGAAGACAAAACCATAATCCAGGTATATGAAGATACCTCTGGTCTGAAGCCCGGCGAGCCTGTAGAGAATACTCAGAAACCCCTAAGCGTTGAGCTTGGTCCAGGCCTTCTTACAAGTATCTACGATGGAATTCAAAGGCCCTTGCCTGTTCTTAAAAAAGAGCAAGGAGATTATATCTTCCGTGGCCTTGAAGCTCCAGGCCTTGATCCGAATAAAAAATGGGATTTCAAAGCAAAGGTTAAGAAAGGCGACAATGTAGAGCAAGGCCAAGTGATAGGAGAAGTAGAAGAAACCAAAGGAGTAATGCATAAAGTCATGGTTCCTCCGGGTGTTAAAGGCAAGATCAGTGATATCAAGTCAGGATCTTTCACCATCGATGATCCAGTTGGAAAACTTACAGACAATACTCCATTGAAGATGAAGCAAATTTGGCCCGTTAGAAAGCCTAGGCCTGTAGCAAAAAAACTAAATCCGACCATTCCTTTAATCACAGGACAGAGAATCTATGATGCATTATTCCCTTTAGCAAAAGGTGGTGTTGCAGCTATTCCT
>JBDREV010000070.1:0-14896 GCA_043819375.1 Candidatus Woesearchaeota archaeon | reverse complement strand
AAACCAAATATTGAAAATCCCCTCGCGCATATGGATATAGACGGCGTCTATGAATTCAGTTATGGTGGCCAGGACTTGGTAGAAGCAGCCAGAGGGATAAATGTTGATGAACAATCATTCCTCACTGGAGAACCGGTTTTCAAACCAACAGTTGCTTCAGAACAAGGAGTCACTTTCATGAGAAAGCTGATCATGGCTGATGAGATCCAGGCCAGAAAAGTAGCAGTAGGTTCCTAAGCAAGAATTGTCTCCAAAAATATTCTTCTGAACTTGTATCTATCCACATCATAACAAAGGTTCACAGGTTTTCCTTGTTCACTAATCTGAGTGAGCCCTTGAGAATCCACAATCAGAGGCATTTCTTTCTGTTTCAACAGGCTAGGATAGACAACTGCAGCCACAGTCAAAGGATCATGCATACAAGTGTACCCAACTCTCCTTCCAAAATGCCCATCTCGATAATCAAACCAGACATCCACCATCTTCTTGACTGCATCTTCACAAGGTCCTTTTCCATGTAAATATTCAAAATCTTCTCGATCAATAGGAACCTTAGCAGTTGTATCTATCGGCAAAAGAGTCTTAGGCGTCTTGGAATTAAAGACGATCCTTGCAGCTTCAATATCACAACGGATGTTATGTTCTGGTTCTGAAGCAGGGATGATCTTTTCCAGATCAAGTTCTTCAGGAAAAGAGATCGCTCCACCCATCATATAGATATGTTTTATTTTTCCTTCTGTTCTTGGTTCTTTCAACAACATCTGGGCGATATTGGTCAAGCCGCCGATGGTCACCAGATTATATTGATGGGGAGCGCTCATAACTTTTTTAATCAAGAAATCTGCTGCATCTGCTCCGATCTCCATCCCCGCTAAAGGCTTAAGATATTCTTCTGGAGCCAGGATTCCTTCTCCTTCCCGGCCAGTATGCCAGATAAAAGTGTTAGGAGTCAAGGGATTGCCTGCTCCGGCATAAACGGGAATATCTGCATCAGCGTAATCAACCATCTTTTTAGCTATCTTCGCCCGGAGGTCTGTCTTTCCATAGACTGTAGTTATCCCTTCCAGAGAAAGCCGAGGGGATTTAAGGGCAAAAAGGAGGGCTAAAGCATCATCTACATCAGATCCAAGATCAGTATCAATCAAAATCTTCTCTTTCATCGCAACAGATCCTCCAAAGGCTGCCAGTTCTTTTTTTCTCCTTTCATGATTAAATATTTTTGTGGGCTGCTTTTTCCCAAAAGTCTCCTGGAGAGTTCATCTGATTCTATAAACTGATTAACGGAATCATCCCCCGTCATAATCTCAAAACCAGTAGAGAAATCTCCTCCGCCAGCAGAAAACATTTTTTCCAGATAATCAAAAATGTATCTCATATCCAGAGAAACCGCTCCCCGACCATCATAAGTTGTCCAAGGTTGAGGCAAGACAATATATGTTGGTGTTTCTCTCCCGTCCGGTAGAGGATGATCATTCAAAGCAAAATTTTTAGTGAGCACTTCTGGTTGTTGAGAAAAATCAAAGGACAGATAATCATCAATGTTGTATTGGTCATTGTAAACAAATCTTAAGAAATCTCCTAAGATCACTGTCTCTTTGGAAGGTTCTGAGATATCATGTTCATTGTATAGCTGTGAAAGATTTTTGTAAGAAAGCAGTTGCTCTCCTTCAACTTCAACATCTTTTTTTGTATAGATCTTTCCTGACCATTGGACCCCCCTTTTTGTTAAGTTCTTGATAATCTCTTGAGTATATCTCTCTGGAGCTCTGGTAACAATTGCTGCTGGAATCTGATGCAAATTGAGATAATCTAGCGTTTCTCTAAAACCTGGACGAAGTTTGAGAGCATTATTGATGTGGATTGGGGAACCTTGATTATAGATTCCAGTCGTTCCTTCCAGATCAAAGATATATAATTTTGACATTTAATAAAGAAAAAGACTATTCTTTATAAATATTTTGTTACTTAGTAATGATTATTTTTTTATAACCTCTTTCAGCTTCTTCCTCAGCCGTTCTTTGGCTTCTTGAGCAAGTAAGTGATACCCAGGATTATAAGTATCTGCTTCTTTGAGATGAGATATCGATCTTTCCAGATAATGTCTAGACACCTTAGCCTGCTCAGCTTCATCTGCCTTAAATTCATATGCAGAAGCCAGCAGCAGATGAGTCTCTGCAGAAGAACAATCATAACCAAGATAACTTTCCAGATGACTTATAGCTTTTTCCAGATCTCTCTCTTCTCTTATTCCTAAATAAGCTCCGCCTAAAAATCTGTCCTTGATCGGTGAATCGGGTATATCTCTGAGATTATGGATCACTGCAGCAAATTTTCTTTGATCGAAGGCCTTACGCACAAATTCAGATACATCTCCTTCTTCTCTAAGATCATAAAGATTTTTCAGTTCTACTCCTTCCTTAAAATCAGATGTAGATTTATAAGAGTGAGACAGATCAATCTCTAGATAAGTTTTGAATCTATCCTCCACACCAAAAGAAGTGCTTAAAACAAGACTATGCCTACTCTCCCTCTCAAAACCTTCCCTGACCACATCGTGACCATAGACAACCAATCGATTCTCCAAATCAGGATACTTAACTGCCTGCAAAAAACTCTTGGCCGTTTCTTCTGAACAACCTCTCATCCACAGAAGATCCAAGACAGGAACTGAGTACATCTCGTTGATCTCTTTGTCAACATGTCCTGAATAGGAAACATCCAAAACATCCTGCAAGCTTTTGACCGATGCTGAAGGTGCTCCATGAGTGAAGGCAACACCAGAGGTGGTTAAAGCCAGCAGAGGAAAACTTCGAAGCATAGAAAGATACGACCAATATTTTTCTCTTGTCTTGCTTGCCAATGCCCTTACTTCATCCTCACAGAATTTAGAAGTATGGGGTCCGCCAACATGCCCATGCTCATGATTGCCTAATAGACTGAATAACTGTTCAGGAAATCTTTTTTTCATCCGCAAGAAATGTTCCAAGATAAACGCAGATTCATCAGTATAATCAAAGTTATCTTCCAACTGTTGTGGACCATGGATCAAATCTCCTAACCATAGCAAGTAGGTCTCTTTTCCTAGATCTGCCTCTCTGCTGAAGATCTCCATCAGATTTAAGTAATCCTTTCTGTTTCCATGCAGATCAGAACCGACAATCAGCTTGCCTTGATTAGGAAAGACAAGTACACGGTTTTTAAGGTTCTTTACTTTCATTTTTCAACCAAGAGCAGTGATCAGATCCGGAAGCTTTCTTTCATTGATCACTTCCAGCTGTTTATTCAACAAGTACAATCTTTTTCCTGCAGTTACAGCAGCAAAATTTCCATAAGGCTTGATCTGGCTGATCCGTTCATCAGAGATCTTTATTGAATTGGCAGGTTCCAAACCCACACATTCATTGAGAACTCCTTCAGAAGCGATCAGCAAAGACCCTTTGACATAGCTGATCAGTATATTTCCCGGAAAACTTTTCTGTTCGACTACTTGATCTTTACGGTCCAATGTGATCACTTGGCTCCCTTTAACAGCGCCATAACTCACGTGGGTCAAAAATTCTGTCTGAGCGATAGAGATCACTGGCCGATCCAGAGACAAGACTGGTTCCAGACGGTGATTATTCAGCCGATAAAGATGTTGGTCAAAAGATCCTATCAACACATCCCTCTTCAACTCCAGACAAGAGGCAGCACGGCCAGCTTTCTTTCTTTTTGTTTTGGAGAAAGGATATGATTTCTGTACAGCAAGTTTATCTAGACTATGAAGACTTTCTGAAGTTAAAGCATAAAAATTGTTTTGGTTGGCATTTTTGATGGCTAGCACATTAGAATCTAAACGATAAGCATTGCAGAGTTGGTCAGGTGCATCAAAAAAGAGGATCCTGCCTCCTAACGTACCCATGCAGACCAGACTATTATCTCTATTTTTTTCAATAGAGGTGATATGGTCATTCTCTCCTTCCTTGAATTCAAGAGAGATAACCTTCTCTTCGAGATTATCATCAAAATATCTTATTCCTCCGTCATAAGTGGCTGTGTAGAGCATGTTAAAGTAAGTTTGGACGGGGTTTTTATAAATGTTTCTGAGTGTAATCACTATTAAGTACTTACAATATCAGCAATAAGATCAAATTCAACCAAAAAAAGAATTAAGCTCTTCTTTCTCTTCCTGCCGAACTTTAGCAATAGCTTCAATCAGGTTCTGCTCAGAGATTCCTTTCTTGTTTTCCCTGATAGCAAAATAACCTGCTTCTGTGCACACTGATCTGATTTCCGCTCCGGAAAAACTATCCATCGATGATACCAATAGACTAAGATTAATTTCTGGATCAAGCTTCATCCTGCGAGAATGGATCTTAAATATTTCAGCCAGTCCTTCTTCATCAGGAGCAGGCACATGGATCAGCCGATCCAGTCTTCCTGGTCTGATCACCGCAGGATCAAGGATATCCTTGCGGTTAGTGCAACCGATAATCTTGACATTGCCTAAGCTCTTGAAGCCGTCAACTTCAGCTAATAACTGCATGAAAGTTCTCTGCACTTCCCGCTCTCCAGAAGTGCCGATATCCATCCGTTTGGAAGCGATTGCATCCAGCTCGTCAATAAAGATGATGCTAGGTGATTTTTCCTTGGCTAACTGAAAGATCTCCTTGATCAACCTCGCCCCATCGCCGATAAATTTCTGCACCAGCTCTGATCCGACTACCTCAATAAAAGTGGAATTAGTTGAAGAAGCCACAGCTTTGGCCAGCAAGGTCTTTCCTGTTCCAGGAGGACCATGCAGGAGAATTCCTTTAGGTGGTTCAATCCCCACTTCTTCAAACAATTGTGGATTGTTCAGAGGCAGCTCGATCACTTCTTTGATCTCCTGGATCTGTTCTTTGAGCCCGCCGATATCTTTCCATTCGATACTGGGCTTATCCATGATCACAAACTGCTCCACATTGAAATTTTTTGATAAGAGAATCTTTCTTAGTACTGTAAAGCTCTTCTGATCAACTAATACAGTATCCCCAGACCTGATCTCATCCAGATTAGCTACAGAACTGACAAAGAATTCCGGACCGTGTGGAAGCCGGATCAACAGATGCCCTTCGTGGATATCTTTCACTTCGGCCACCAGATAAGGTGCTTCCATAAACTTGCTCATCTGCTCCTGTAGCTGAGCCACAGTCTGGTTAAGAATTTGATTCTGCTCCTCTAAGCTTAAATTTCCTGAAGGCAGATTCACTGTGTTGATATGTCCGACAATTCTTTCTGAGGCCATCCTCATTCAAAGTTAAGTCTGTTTTATAAATGTTTTCCGGATGTGCCCAAGAAAAGTTTAAATAAACAGAAAATATTCAAACAAGATCAAAAAGAGAAGATGTTCAAAAAATTAATCAATCTATTGATAATCATCGTAGTCACAGTAATTTTTTGGTTTGCGCGCCGTGATTACGCCTTTGATTATTTAGGTAAGCTGTTCTATACTTTTTTATCCCTAGGAATAGTCTATTTCCTGTTCAAGGTGCTTGCTGAAGAAGTGGTGATTAGGACCTTAAAAGATCAGAAAGCAAGATATTCTTTCAAAAAAATCATCTTTATCCTCACTTGGATGCTCTTTATCTTTATCACTGCCGCAATCTGGATCAAGGATCCCCAGTCTTTGCTGATCGCTTATGGAATAATCGGCGCGGGAATAGCCATTGCCCTCCAAGATGTGATCAAGAATTTTGTGGGAGGAATTGTCCTTTTGATCACTAAGATCTACAGGGTGGGTGACAGGATTGAAATCAATGGAGAGCATGGTGATGTGATTGATATAAGTGTGTTATATACTTCTGTGTTGGAGATCAAAGAATGGATCAAAGGAGACCAAGCCACAGGAAGGATCAAGATGATTCCCAACAGCCAAGTTCTCTCCAACACCATCGATAACTACACCAAAGATCACTCTTTTATCTGGGATGAAATCGTAATCCCGATCACATATAATAGCGACTGGAAAAAGGCCAAGACGCTCATCCTGAAGATAGTTGAAAAAGAGACAGCGGCAATGACTAAACAGGCAGCGGGAGAGATCTCTAGATTATCAGAAAAGTATTACTTAGGCACGCGCCCTACTGAACCAAACATCTTCATCAAGCTCACAGATAACTGGATAGAATTCAATATCAGATACATCACTGACAGCAGGCAAAGGAGAAAGATAAATGACTTATTGAGTAACTTGATTCTAGAGAAAATTCAAACATCCAAAAATATCCAGCTAGCTTCTCAGACAGTCGATATAATCGGTTTTCCGGGAAGAAAAAAATAAGATACGCCACCGCTGGGATTTTCACTAAAACGCGGTTTTTGTGATTTGAAAAGCCGCGCTTTTCATTTGAACCCAGAGATCCTTGCGGAAATCAGCTTTCAACCGCAATAATAGCAGGCTGACGCGATACCAGGTTATGCGACAGTGGCACAAAAAAGAAAGATTGGACGCTGTTTTATATATTTTATGTTCATAAAAATATCAGCAAAAGAAATATAAAAATTATCAGAAAAATATTTTAAAAAAATAATTAAAATTTAGTCTAAGATCTCTTCTCTGTTGCGGAAGATCTGGGCAAAGTAAGGGACAGCCACAATGTAATCATCACCAAATCCAGCAATATCTCCTTCAATCGCTTCGCAGGTCTTTCTCAGCTTGTTGATAGCTCTCTTCAGTTCAATGATATCTTTGTCCTTCAAGGGCTTAATATTGATCAGAGCAATGGTCATCCCTTCCCTAAGAGCATCAAGGATCTGTTTGATATCTTCAAATTCTTCCATCACATAGGGTCTGACAACGACTCTGGACTTTTCATCCCGGTTCTTCTCTAATTCTACATACTGTTCAAACTCATCATCACTAGGATCCTCACGGGATTGACTTAATTTATCTTTTAATTGTAAAAAAAAGTTTTTCATTTTAAGACCTCACTACTTTTATTTGTATTATGATACTTTTTGAGGAGAGCATACTCATATATAAATGTTTTTATCTTCCAGTGCTCCTATCCTTAACTGCTGATTCTGTAAGTATTTGAATAGGCAGATTTGCCTTTCGGCCCGTAAATAACTTTGGCCCTAGGCAGCTTCAAAGCACCCAAAATCTTCAGCTTAGAGCGGATCTTGTAAGTGATCAAACGGTCTTCATGTGACTCAATTTCCGCCAGCTTCCATTTCACTAAGGTGCCTTTTTTAGTGTGCTTAATCTCCAAAGGCTTGAGAGTTCCTAAATCCAGGCTCTTTTCAATATCCGCGATGCCAGGGATCAGATCGACCACTTCAATCTCCTTGAGCGATTTCTTGGAATAATTTTTAAGATGTAAAGTTACTTTAAGTTCTGAAAGGGTTGAATCTTCTGCATGAGTGCTGACTGATGTTTTCTTTATTCCAATTGGTGATTTAGTGATCAAGTAAAATAACCCAAAGATGATCAGTGCAATCAGGAAGTAAAAAGGATAACGGTAATTCTGCACAGCAGTCAAAGTCTGAGACTCATTGGAGTTAAGAGTAGTCTCCCAGGACAGGTATCTTTTATCATCAATTTTGACAACTTTAGCTTCTGAACTGGTAAACATACCTTGCCACAAAGTGACTGGCAAAGTCACATTCTGTGTATCTTTGATATTGCCCAGATTAGTCACATCCAGAGAATAAGATTTTTTCAGAAAGGCTTTCTGTTCAGTTAAGTCTAGATCAAAAAGAGCAGTAACAGGCAGGATCTCAATAGGTTGATTGACTACTTTGATGGTCTCTCCTCCTTTTTCAAAGACAAAAAATAAAGTATACTGGTCAGGTTTCTGCTGGGGATTTGGGGTAATAGTAAACTCTACATTTTTCTTACTCAGAGGAGCCAAGCTGATTGTAGTCTTCTCATTGAATTCCGGCAGATCACTTTCCAATCTGATGACCAATTCAGAGATATTCAGGGGATTCTTGTTTTCAAGATAAAGTTTGATGCTTTGGATTTTCTGAGGATCCATCTTTTCGTTAAGATCAACAGTAACTTTTACTGAAGGAAGGTAATCCAAAGGCTTATCTGGATTTATATAAACATTCAACTTTTCAGTATATTTCTCTCCCAGATCACTCTCAATATTCAGTTCCAGGCCATAGACTCCTGGGTTGAAACCCTCTTTAGGCTTGACCTGGATAGTGGTTGATTTGTTCTGTCCCGGAAGGATTTCAATGATCTTATCCTTCAAGGGATTAGGTTCGATATCCCAACCAAGGACAAAAGAGAATAAAGAATAGCGCTGCTTCTCCTGGGCATTATTGGTGATGGTCAATTTGTAAGAAGCAGTTTCAGTAAGGATGATGGAATTCTTGATCGGCTCAACAGTGATATCTGAATCAGCCCAGACAGTCCAAACACTAGCAATAGACAGTACTAGCACCAAAAATAATGTTTTCCACCTCATTTATAGTAGTGAATAAATATTTACTTGTTTATAAATTAATCGCTTTTTGCCGATTAATTTTAGTTAACTTGTTTTATAAGTTAACTATAAAGTCTTCGTTTTCAGCAGTTTTTCAGCAGTTTTAGAAAGGTTTAAATAACTTCAAAAATTCATTTTCAATAGAAAAAGAGGTTGATAATGAGTAATCTAGACAGATTGATCAAGTTTGCGGAATATGCCCGCGGGCTGGATACTAAAGAGAAGATCAAACTGATCCTTTTCATGAAAAAGATTAAGCCTAACGCAGAAGTCCTTCTCAAGATTAATCCCAAAAATTTGGGGGAAAAGTTCGAGTTTGAAGAGCTGCTCAAAAAAGGGGGCCTGTTGTTCTCAGTCAGCAATGCCAAGAGTTATGAAGAGATCAAGAAGATTAAGGGGAACAAGATCCTCTGGGAGATAGAAGGAACTTATTTTGTCTACGACTTATTCAAAAGCAAGAAAGATCAGGACAACTTCAACAGATATCTAGAACTGCTCGATAAAGGAAGGTATGATGAAGGTGACAGAATCGCTGGAAAACATTATGGTTACCCTAAATGTTGTGTAGAAAGATTCATCAAGGAAAAAAGTGAAAATTTTCTTAAGAAAGATTATAGTTACTGGGATTATTACAAAAAACAACAGGACGTAGATCGGAAATTTCCTTACCTCTTTCACCGACCTCACTCTCTGACCTGCAAAGAAAGCGCCAAGATGAACAAGAGATATGGCGAAGAGCTGAAGAAAGCCAGCAAGAAAATCTACAAAGAATACGTGAGTAAAGGAAAATTCAAAGGAAGTTTGATTGTGGGAGAACTTTCAGATATTGAAGTTAAGGGGAAAAGCATCTGGCCGAATAAAACGGGGCATGAATATGAGCTGATCTTCAAAAAGCCTTTTCGGAGCAATTATTATCTAGTCAGTTTTCTGAGTAAAGAAAAATATGTTAAAGGGCAGGTGCTCAAAGGAGAAGTTATCCTGCAGTATGATTACGCCAAGACAAAAATTATTCGAAAGAAGGATAAAATTGTTGCCGGCCTGCATCATGAAAGAACACTTCCTTTATTGGGTGAAGTGACGATCAGATAAAAAGGAGGTAAATACTGACCAGATTTACTTTGATCTTCTTTTAAATAATCTTACCTAGTAAAATCGGGCTCTTGATCATAGATAACTAATCCTTTGTCCTTGATCTGCATCGCCTTGATTTTCTGCTCGTGACTGGTTCCTCTCATCTTGATAACAGAAATGGCCCGTTCATAACTTCCCCGGTTATTGCTGCGGTGAAGAAAAACCACCCCATCAACCACAAAATCTTCAAATCCATACCAGCTGATCTGATCTGAGCTCTCCGGCACTTCACAAGTAAGAATGGAAGTACAGTCAGCCTCTTCTAAAGTAGAGATGAGCATAGCCACAGCATTCCTTTTCTCATTTTCATCTCCAAAAAGCATCGCAAAGAGATTGACACTATCGATAGCTACTCTTTTCGCTTTAGTCTCTTCGATCACTTCTCTGATCTCTTCGATTAGATCAGATATATTAGCTTCAGTCTTCAGTTTGAATCTTTTGATCTTGCCCACTGGGCCGCCGATGATCTTGACTTTATTCTTTTTTTCATAATGTTCCAGATCAATGCCGATAGTCTTAGAATCCTGAAACAGTTTCTCCCGGCCCTGTTCAAAAGTGACATAGACTGCAGACTCGTCTTTCTTCAATCCCTGGTGGATAAACTGACTGGCAAACATGGTCTTTCCGGATCCGCAATGCCCTGAAACTAGTATAGTCCTATTTTTAGGGATACCTCCAGAGATCAATTCATCAAATCCAGGAATACCTGTTTTTACCCTTTCCATCTTTTTTATTTTAATAATATTTAATGTAAATATCAAAGTATTTAGGTATATAAACATTGCTGTTATTATTGCCCAGATTTCATCGTTAGGGATGGGATCGGTTCATCTGATCAGAAAAAGAAAGTAAGAAAAAAATAAAATTATTCGCGATCACTCACTGGTCGGTCCTATTACTACAGGTGCGCCGATGGTTGCGTCGCTGTATGTTGTACCAGCAACTTCAACTTCTTCGCCATTCAGTTCCTTCCATCTGTGAGCAATGACTTTACCAGCTAATCTGGTGTCAGCACCGCTGTAACCGGCTACAAGCATAGCCATGTTAGCACCGTTGTCAAACATCTTCAGTCTAGCCTTTCCTGGGCTAAAGCCTTGGGTACAGTCAGCAGGGTTGCCGAGCAATTCAGCAGCAAGTGTGTTGACACATGGTCCGCCAACAAGGATCAGGTTCTGAGCTGATATGCTGCTAACTTCGCTGTCCAATCTGGTAGCATCCACAACCTGCACTAAAGCCAGCTCTCCGCCAACAGCAGAGGTTGCAGAAGCAACAGCACCGCTGGTTACGTAGAACATAGCTTGTGTCTGGGTTTTAGGAATGTCTAGGTAATATTGGTTTGGAGAATTGTCTGAACTAACCACTGAAGAGGATTCACCAAAGGCTGTTCCTCCAATCTGCAAGTTATCATCTTGAGGGTGAGTAAGAAGAGTATAATGCCCTCCTCCCGTAGTTGCAGTCAATTCATCGTTCCCAGAAGCAGTATCAATAGCTACATTCAAAGCATATAATCCTGCATCGCCAGCATCATCAAATTTATCTGAGTCATCTATAATCAACTGCACTGTCCAAACTTCAGAAGCCAGGCTTTCATTAGCAGAGATGATGGACACCTCATTGTTGCCTTTGGTTCTCAATTTTACAGTTCCAGTGTCAGTAGATTTACTATAACCAGTGCTTCCACCAGAAGTCAGCTTGATGTTGAAATCATCGCTGGAAGTTGCCGAAGCGTTGGCAAAATTGAAGGTGATTCCTCCTAATTTTAGATCAAATACTCCACCAGAGAAACTTCTTTCCATAGTCTCTCCAGTAACTACATTCTTGACCCTTACTTTAGGATTGGTCTCTCCAGTGTCATCTGCTCCTTTGTACTGCAAGAAGTAAGTCTTGGCATCTGTAGTAGCATCATCAGGATCAGCAGTGCTTAAGAAGAACAAGTCTTCATCAGTGATGCTGTTAGACACGTTCAATACCAAACGCTCATTATCATCTTCTCCACCATAATGCTCATCAGCAGAGGAAGAGTTTTGGTAGACCACAGGGATACTCACCTGACCATCATACAGCACCAAACTCAGATCGGCTTGGTCATCTCCCTCAGAGAAAGTCAGGCTGACACTCTCATCAGGAACAGAGGATAAACCAGCAAAATAAAGATCCCAATTTTGGGTTAATAATACTTGCGGCTCTTCTAACTCTGCTTCGCCACTCAGCTTCTCGCCGATCCCCATATAAAAGTCGTCATCAGCAGTCATGTTCACGCTCAAGTCATCAATAGAGACGTCTCCTGCAGATTCAGTAGAGGTGATCAATACAGTAGCTTCATTGATAGTTTCTTCATTCACTTTCAAAGAAGAACCATTCTGCAGTTCAATCTTATCAGCTCCGATGAAGAACGTGGCGCTGTGAATACCTCCAGCATAGTTTTGGTAAGTGATCTCGCTGACTCCGATGTTGGTTCCGTCAGACAAGACATCACTTTCACTATCAGCCAACTTATTGGTAGTCTCTCCATTCACACTGAACTGGACTTTGTTGACTGTATCAGTTGAGACTGACAACAGACTGACTTTGTATTCAGTTCCGCCGACAGTATAGGTCTTGGTCTCTTGTTCATTCAATGTATCAGAAACAGCTCCACCCATCAAAACAAGTTTTACACCAGTAGATGTGTTCTCTGCTGTGGTGATAGTATAAGTCTTTCCTAAGACAGAGATAGCTTTGTCTTCAATATCATCAAGGTCTTGGTTGCTGTCAATATCTGATTCTAAAGCTTCAGTGAAATCTAAGACATATCTGGCAATCACACCAGCGTTAGGAATTTTGTAAAATGGACCAATATTGTCATTATCATCTTCCTGGAAACCAATCACAGCAGAATTTTCATCAAAATAGAGAAATTGCTCATAATTGGCATTTCCTTTAGCATTGGAGATAGAGCCGTCTGCTAAGGCAGTTAAATCTTCAGCACTCAAATATGTTTGGATACTGCTGATATTTTCATTTAATTCTAGAAAATTTCCATCAGTCTCAGCCAGCCAGGCATCTCCACTGACTGTTGTGGTGCTTCCTGATTTGGAATACCACATAGATGTGGCAATGTCTGTCATAGCCAGATTATCAATCGGCTGCGCTGCTTCTCCAACCACAAAATATCCGTTAAAGACTCCGTCTGTCTGGAATGATCCAGGATAAGAACTAAGGTCGGCTGCCATTGCACCCATCACTGTTGCTCCGAGCATGGTTGTACCTGCACCTAAAGCAACTAATTTTTTAACAACTTTTTTTATCTGCATTTTTTAACACCTCTTTGGTTGTTTATTTTCTCCTTACCTAAGAGAGAACAATTTTTAGATTAAAAACAAGAGCAGTTATAAACTTTTTTCTTTAAAATCTTGGTTTAGTACAGATGGACAAGTATAATCTCAGAACTATTTTTCACTTATGAGGGAGAATATACCTTTTTAACAACAACAATGATTATAAATCGTTTTCCTATGGTAAAAATATGACAGAAAAAAATGTTGCGTTGGTCAGCTATGCAGTACAATCCAAAGGACCTGTGCCCAGCGGCCTGATGCTGGAGGGAGGAGCTCATCTGGCAGGCAGATTATTGCAAAACGGCTATGTGCCAACAGTCTATGATTTTAATAATGTAAACTCTATCAAGAAAATTTCTCAAGAAGGAAAAGAAGAATTTCTGGACGATACGATCAACCAGCTTCATGAAAAGATCCAAAAAGATGATATCCGGCTGATTGGCTTTACTCTTTATACCAATGGTTTTAAAGATAATATCAAAATTGCCCAGGAATTGAAAAAAAGAAATCCGGGCCTGATGATCGCTGCCGGAGGGCCTTTAGTAGGTTGGTTTGAGGAAGAAATCTTTACTTATACTGATACTTTTGATATTTTGGTAAGGGGAGAAGGAGATCAAGCAATTGTCGCTTTGGCAGATATGGTTTATAATAATGCCTCTTTATCAGCTGTTCCTGGAGCGATTTATCAGACCAATATCGGAATCAATAAAAATAAGAAGATTGTTACTGACATCTCAAGCCTGCCGTTTCCTATCTATGACCAAGAGGTATATCCTGATCTTGATTCTAAAATCAAAGTTTCTACTTTAAGGACAACAGTTGGCTGCCGGTGGGGAAGATGTAATTTTTGTCCACAGCCAAAAATAGATGGGAGATATCGGGAAAGAGATATTGAAAATGTATTGGCAGAGATTGAGCATCTCAAATCCAACCATGGAATCAGGAAGTTCCGGTTGGCAGATCCCAATCCATCTCCAGAACAGTTAAGAAAGCTCTTTGATGGTCTGCCTGATGATGTGAAAATCAGCTGCTTTGCTTATTCTGACCAAAATTACGATTTTGACAACTCTGCTAAGAATCTGTTGGGTTTGTTTATTGGTATCGAAAGTATGGATCCTGTAGTTTTATCTTCATTAAATAAAACTGACCACCCCAAAGAATATATCGGGCAATGTAAAGAGATGCTTGCTGAAGCCAAAAGGCATGGGATTGCTACAGTCTACGCCAACATTGTTCCTACTGCAAACGATACCACTGAACGGATCAGAAAAGATCTGGAGAATGTGATTGAATTACAGCCAGATTTTATCACCGCTCTGCCTCTGGCACCGATTCCGGGCACTCCATTGTATAGAAAAATCCTGAAAGATGGTGAAAAAACAGGAGTCAGGCTGAATCCTAAGTTTCTAAAAGAATTGATGTTATACGAACTTGATTTATTGAATCCTTCAAGCTGGAGAAATCCTCCCTTTCAGTTAAAGGTTGATGGCAAGTTTATAGAAAATCCATTCACGACCAGAAATGAGCTGTTCTCAGATCCTTTGGCAAAACAGAACATCCAGATGGCTTCTGATGAGATAGTTTTGATGGCTCATCTTTATCATGAAGGCTTAGACCAAGATCAAGACAGACGGAGAGTCCAAGTGAATGAATTTCAAAACAGGTTAAGAGCTGATGTCTCAGAAGGAGATCATCAGGATCTAGAAAAGATGGTTGATCAGATGAATCAATCAAATACAGATTCAAGATAGATTGAAAAACAGAGAGGTAATCAAGATGATAACAAACAACAATGCCCTTTTTGGGGAACAACAGGATCGGCGGATTTATATCTGGGATGAGACTTTGAGAGATGGTGAACAATCTCCTGGAGTTTATTTCAACACAGAACAGAAGATAAAGATTGCCAAAAGCTTGGCTGAGGCCGGAGTTCACATGATTGATGCCGGTTTTCCTCCTGTTTCTAAAGAAGAAAGATACACCATTCAAAAA
>JBDREV010000069.1:0-3971 GCA_043819375.1 Candidatus Woesearchaeota archaeon | reverse complement strand
GCTAGATCACCAAGATCGTAACGGATGATTGGTTTTGCTTCTGCCTTTAGGTCAGTAATCAAGATCTTTCCTTGTCCCTCAGCAATTGGCTGGTTGGTGTGCGGATCAACAATATCTATCCTAAACCGATCAGGATAAGCGATCAATCCAGTTTTTTCCTTATTTTCAACAGCAAGGATTGCCAACTCACTGCAGGCATAAGCATCAATAACTTCAGCACCTAAAAAACTCCCCAGCTTATCACGAAATCCCCGGGAAGACATCTCTCCGGCAATGAAGACCTTTTCTAAATTGCTGAACTCTCTCTGGGGATCATGGCCCTTTTCCAGCATATACTGGTACAGTTTAGATAAAAGAGCAGGGAAGGTTATCAATGCTTCTGGATTCCACTTCTTGAGATTATTGACATGCTGTTCTTCACTAAAAAATTGGGGTGAAGATATCTTCAAGACAGTCCTGACCAGATCATTGTGTCTTCCTCCAGACCAAGGTCCCAATGGCAGGGCATTGATCAGGATCTTGTTCTTGATCCCATGATACGCCAACATGTTCTCCCAACAATCCAAAAAAGTTTCAATATCTTTTTGAGAGTAAGGGGCAGAGGAACCGTTCGATGTTTCGTAAACATTTACTAGCTTTTCCAACGGACAAGATGTTGCCTGTAATGCTTGTTCTCTGGCATTAAAATTATTCAAAAAGAAATCTTTATTGATCACCGGAATCTGCTGAGGATCTTTGATTGACTCGGCTCTTTCTTCTGTAACTCCTTGCTCCTTGAGCCATTGTCTGTAAGCAAAATTGCTTTTTTGATGATATCTGAACAAAGTGAGAGTCTGTTGGTCTTGCCACTCTTTCAGATTATCAATCTTCTTACAATCCCCATTAAAACTTCGGATAAAGATAAGATCACCTCAGTTTATTTGATAGTATGGATCACTATCCCTTCCTTGCTAATCTCTAATGGGTGAACATCCTCATCGTTCTTGGTGCCTCTCATCTTCCGGACCAATAATGAGCGAGAGTATTCTCCTCCCATCGATTCAAAGGTCAGCAGCAGAATGCCATCACAAGTGAATTCTGAAACTGTGTCTCGAGTCATAAATTCTCCTTTTTCTGGTGCTTCTGCAGTTACGATTGTGGTACAACCAGTTTCTTTTAGATCAAACAGAAAGGAAGAGATAAACCTTCTGATCATAAAATCTCCTAAGATCGGAGGAGAAAAGAACACTTTATCATCCATCACATCTTTTAAAGCTACATCTTGGATAGGCAGATGGATCGGTGCATTAACTGCCAGCGTTGAGAGAGAATCGATCACCAACCTCTTAATCTTCTTTTTCTTAACTATCTGTTTAATCTCATCCACAGATTCTGCAGTTAATTTATGGATTGGATAAGCTAGTAAAGTCAATGTACCTTTTTTTTCTAGACTAATTAGGTCTAATCCAACTCCTTTTGCTTGTTCTCTTACTTCAGTTAAGTTTTGTTCAAAACTGACAAACATTGATTTTTCTTTGTATTTCCCTGCACCATTGACTAGGTATTCCAAAGCGAAAAGAGTTTTACCTGTTCCGGGAGTACCAATCAATAGGACAGTAAATCCTTGAGGAAATCCTCCCTGGACCAGCTTATCAAAACCCTCAATTCCTGTTTTTGTTCTTTTTATCATCTTATTCACCTCATTGATATCTTGATTATTTTATCTTGATCTCAAAATGATCAGTTTTTTTTGTTATAGTAATGTTCTCTTGTTTAAAATCTTTACTGAAGATAAAGGAAAATAAACCTCCGATGATCCCCTGCAGCAGATCAAGATTTTCAGCTTTGGTTTTTTCTATCCTCAAGTCCGCTCCTTTCTTTTTATTATCTAAATTGATGATCTGCAGCTTACCTAAACCCATAACCTCATAAACATCTTGGACCAATTTTATCTTTCCGCTGGAAGTTGTTCCTATTTTTTTATCATAGCTGATAATTGTCTTCTTCATCCCTCTGCTGGCTACCTCAAAAACATGCTTTCCTTTAAGTTGATCTAAGATTGAAATGGGGAGCATCACCTGCTTTTCATCCAATAGTTCAATCTTACCATCAATGATGAAAAACTTTCTCACAAACAGCAGTTTTTTCAGGAATGATGAGAGCATTTTATTCTAGCTGAAGGATCCTCCTGCTTTTTGGTTTGTATCTGATGATCAGAAGATAGATCCCCACACCATAAACAAAGCCGAGTGTGTGCATCAGCACCATAGTCCAGCTGATGGCGGCTCCCGAAAACAGAGAAAATAATGATTTGATAAAGATAGAAGAGAACATCAACGGAAAGAGGACAAATTGAGGGACAAACTCTGATCCCTTAATAGAGATCGAGCCAAGAATTGCAAAGATGCCGGCACTGGCTCCGGCAATGATGATCAAAGGCAAGAAAAGGAGATTAGTCAAAGCCAAGACCAGATTTGCCCCAAAAAATACGAAGAGAAACTGGTTTTTGTTCAGACCGATCTCATAAGATAGGAAAGAGACTATTCCCAGTGTAACTACATTCTCCACCAGATGGCTGAAGTCCAGATGAGTGAAAGGGAAAGTGATCATTCTCCAGAACTCTCCCTGCTTAAACAACTCTCCGGAGAATCCTAATAAGTTGACAGCATTAGCCACTAAGATGAATATTGCGATACAGATAATTGCTATCTGCGTTCCCGGCCAAAGTAGAATTTTCTTTATCATCTATCTCTTTTTATTTATTTGTAATATTTGTCAATCTTCTCATTTCGGAGGACAAACTTCTTGACCTTTTTCTTCATCAGCTTGATGTAAGTAAGCACTCCTCCAGCTATGGCTGCTGTTCCGATGGCTGCAGCTAACGGCACTACTTCCATTTCTTTTTCCCCATGATTACTAAAAAGATTACCAGCAAGCTGAAGATGGTCACCCATAAGCTTGCGGACAACGGGATCTCCGCTCCTGCTTCGGTCATCTCAAACTTATTTTCGTAGGTATCTGTGTAAGTATTGCCATAATAAGCAGTAGTCTTGACTAAATACTGGCCGCTGCCGTTAAGTTCAAATTCTGTCTCGATCCGATTTTCTCCAGCGAAGAGGAACTGTTCAGATTCAATCTCTTGCAGGAGGTTTTCTTGATCATAGATCTGTTGTCTAAGCTTTACTTGGACTGGACTAAGCTGATTGTTAAGGACAGTGGTGACGTAAACTTTACCATCTACGACTTCAGAAAAGACTGCTGGCAAATCCACTTTTTTGGTCAGTGTACCAGCAGATAAAACGACAACAGGAAGCTCTTTTTCTGCATTAAAGGAATCAGAAGAGAAGATTAATCTCAAGGGATATTCTCCTTTATCCAAGATAAATGGAAGGATAATATTTTCTGTTCCCTGGTAAAAAGCAGGAACAATCAGGCTGAAATTATGTTCTACTTGTTCAACGCTGGCAAAGATAACTAACTCTTCTACAGCGTTACCGTTATTGTTTATCTTCAAAGAAAGTATGGGGGAACCACCTTCTTCAATCTCCGGCAAAGTGACACTGCTCAGCACCAACTGTTTTTTCTCCTGCTCAGTCTGAGAGACAGAGACTCCCAAAGTGACCAGATTATTTCCAAAAGAAGTAATTGCTCCTTGTTCTATTTTTTCAAAGAAAAGATACAGTTTGCCATTGACATCAGCAGATTGAGCAGTTAGTTTCAATTCTAGGGGAACATTCTTCTGCACAAAAAGATTATGTTTTGGTCCTATTGAAACAATTCCCTGCAGGTCATCAGAAAGTTCTGCCTTGATCTTGATCGGCACTACGGAATCAGAAGTGATGACCAATGTTTTTTGTCCTTCGCTTCCGATCAAAAGGCCGTTGAAATCAATTTGGGTCTCGCTTAAATCTATGCCTGCTTGCGCTAAAGAGACTAAGCAGAGAAAACAGACTAATATTGTTAAAACCCCTTTTTTTCTCATAGCAGGGAAT
>JBDREV010000068.1:0-3296 GCA_043819375.1 Candidatus Woesearchaeota archaeon | reverse complement strand
TTTAATAAGAAAATAAGCGGCGTCGCGAAATTAGAAAAAGCTTTTTTTATCTTCTTTTCACACTTTGAGTGATGCCCCTTAATTCCTTGACATTCTCAACAAATTCAGGGACTACATCTTTAAAGACTTTGCCTACTGCTTTCAGTTCAGTGCCTACTTCCATCATCCGCGTATCATAGTCCTCAAGCTTCCCCAAAACTCCCTGATGCAGCTCCTTAAAGTCTCCTTTAAGGTTTTCCACATCTCCGTTTAGCTTAGTGATAGTCTCTTCAACTTTAGTCTTCCATTCTACTACTTTCCTGACCTCTTCGATCAAAATATCCCATTTTTCATCGATGATGCTTTCAGCGATCTCTTCAATCCTGCCCTGCATCTCATCTCCAAAAGAAGATGAAGAAGGCAGTTCTTCTGCAGAAGAAGGCATAGCTGGACTTAAGTCCATTGTTTCAGGATTAGCCATTCCTGCCTGAGCCAGAGCATCATTGATCTGAGGCAGAGGATATCCTTTGCTTTTTAATCCATCAATGATCTGGTTATCACTGTATCCTTGCGATTTCAACTGCTGAACTTCTGCAATTGGGGTTCCTCCTTTTCCAAATAGAGCCATAATAATCACCTTTTTTATTCTTATTGATCAATAAACTATTTTACCTTTTTAGATTTTTCTTTTAATTCTGCTAATTTTTGCTCAATCACTCTTTCTACATCTCTTTGCGTGACAAAATTTAATGGGTTCCAAAGGTCAAGATATTTCTTTAGAGTCATCAGTTCGTCTTTTCCTGCAGTAAGCCTAAGCTCTTTGATGATCAAATCGAGCTTTTCATTGAATTTTTCCCGTTCTCTTTTCAATTCCATCAGCTCAGTGTTGATGGTCTTGATCTCTTTGCTCATCTTATCATATTTTTTGGCAGAATCATTTTTGATGACATCAATCTCTCTTCTTAGATTGTTGGTCTTGCTTTCCACTCCTCTGATCCAAATGTAGACTTTGCTTAAGTCAAATCCTGTTTCTGTTTCCGGTTTTTTCCCTGCCATGATAAATTATTTAAACATCACACCATTATATAATCAATAATAGTCAAAAGGGATGATTTATAATAAATTTATGTGACTATTTTAAAGTAGTATTTGTTAAAGAGGGAAAAAATATGCCTGATCTTGGCCAAAAAAAATGTTTTGATTACGATGTTTATCACGAAGGTGAAAACAAGATCCTGAAGGTTTACTGTGAAAGGTGTATGTTTCCTCCTTCAGTTGAAGATAGTGCAATCTGCATGGCTAAATTGATTGATCTGCTTCTTCAGGTTTCTGGAGTGACCACAATCATCATCACTCAGATGAGGGAGTACGAGTATGACTACTCCCAGACAGTTCCCTTAATAGAGATAGCTCAGCTTTATCACCAGATCAATAAAGAAGAACGTTCTGTCCATGCTCTCCTTGTCACTGATCCTCTTAATGAACGTTATCTGAAATCCAGTTACGCTTCTTTTCAAAGATTGATCTCTCAGCGGCTGAAAGAAGATCCTTTAAGGGCGTATGTTGAGTTGAAACGATTCCATCGCCGAGAAAAAGTGAAGCTAGAGAATCTGATCGATGAACGTCATCGCTCCAGCCAGAGCAAATTGATCGCCATCTCTGAAGACATAATCCTTCAACTGGAAAAGACCAGATTAATCTCTCTGCTTGTGCCCCATCTCGCTGGTTATGAGCTGGGCAGCAGGGAGATCTATAAACATATCTTCCATCCCACCACCCGTCCAGATTTTATGTACACCAAGCTGATCACCGAATATCCCGACGGAGATATCCAGGAAAGTTATTCTTTTGGTGAAGAGATCGAGAAATCAGATGTAACCATCTTTGGCTTTTCAGACAATATCAAGACATTATATCATCTCACTCCACCTGAATTCAAGTTTACTGAAGAGCAATACGAGTTGTTAGATGCTGCCAAGAGGATAATGGCTGAGCATAAGCCCACTAAAGAAGAGTTTGTTGATCCCCAACGGATGAGGGAAGTCTTTTACAATATTGGCCAGGATCTGCTCAACGACTTAATTGAGCAAAAAAATATTAATTTATCTGAGGAAGAAGTTGATCAGTTGACCAAAGCCCTGCTGCGTTATACTGTAGGTTTCGGGCTGATCGAGATTCTTCTTTCCGACCATAAAGTACAGGATGTGAACATCAATTCTCCTAATGGCCAGCTGCCGATATTTTTAGTCCATCAGGATCATGGTGATTGTTACACTAATATCTATCCCACTATTGCGGAAGTTGATTCCTGGGCCACTAAACTTAGGTTGATCTCTGGCAGGCCTTTGGACGAAGCTAACCCCATTCTAGATACGGAATTAAATGTAGTTGGCTTCTCGTCTAGGGTTTCGGCAATCTCTGCTCCCTTAAGCCCAACCGGCATGGCTTTTTCTTTCAGGAGGCATCGTGATTATCCCTGGACTTTCCCCCTTTATCTACAGCCTAAGGTCAAGATGATGAATCCTTTGGCAGCTGGCCTGCTTTCTTTTTTGATTGACAATAACGCTACCGTGTTAATTGCCGGAACCAGATCTTCCGGAAAAAGCAGTCTGCTAGGTTCTTTTCTAGTTGAGATCATGAGGAGATATAGGATTATCACTTTAGAAGATACATTTGAGCTTCCTCAAGAATCACTAAGAGCATTAGGATATAATATTGAATCCTTGAAAGTCGCTTCGGCTTTGGCAGAGGGCAAAGGTACTGAAGTAGATGCATCTACTGGTATCCGATCAACTTTGCGTATGGGTGATTCTGCTTTGTTTGTGGGTGAAGTTAGAAGCAAGGAAGCTATCGCCCTTTTTGAAGCCATGCGAGTAGGCGCAGCTGCTAATGTGGTATCAGGAACAATCCACGCAGCTTCTCCCTATGGTGTCTATGATAGGGTGGTCAATGATATTGGAGTCCCTAAGACTTCTTTCAAGGCGGTTGATATCATTGTCCAGACTAATCCGGTCAGATCCGCTTCTGGATTGAAAAAATTCAAGAGGGTGCTGGGAATCACAGAAGTAAGAAAAGAATGGGATGATGATCCTCTTAAAGAAGGAGCTTTTGTAGATCTGATGAAATATAACCCTAAGACAGATCAATTGGAAGTGACTCCTGACCTGATCAACGGCAATTCTGATATCATCAAAAGGATGGCAGGAAATATTCAGGAATTTGCCGGTGATTGGGATGCGGTCTGGAACAACATCCAGCTGCGGGCAGATTACAAACAGGCAATTGTGGAAGCTTACAATAAAACTCAAGACAACTCT
>JBDREV010000067.1:0-6366 GCA_043819375.1 Candidatus Woesearchaeota archaeon | reverse complement strand
CTACCACATCCCTGGAATCTCCTGGCTGCAACAGACCTAAGCTTAAGCAAAGCTTTCTGACCAATTCTCGGTCATTGGTAGTTGGTTTTTCATATCTTCGTAAAGTAATCTCCGCTAAAGGAGTATCTCTGCTGATCTTTTGTTTCATCTTGTTCACCTATGCAGATAATAAAATATTAATCTGTCTTTTTCTTTTTTATCCAAGCGGGCAAAATATCTTCTTTCCATCTGGATAATCTCTCCCACTTTTAATTTGCTCATCCCAGCCTCACCCACTCCGACCATAAAAGAATTATCCTCTTGAAGCACTTCCACTTTCAATTTTTCCTCTGCGGGCAGCCAGTGGATAATTAAACCTTTATTCTTGGCCTTTCTAAATTCTTCATAATCTGCAGAAACACAGATGAATTTTCCTTTCCTGATTTCAAAATTAAAGGCATCCATCAACCGATGCAGTTTTCCTTCCTCTAATAATTTAAAATCAGTCTTAGATACTAGAAATTCTTTTCCTAGTTTAAATTTACGCTCTCCTCTTTCAGGGAAATCTGGATGAAGCTTTATTTTAGCTTCTTTAGATAGTACTTCATCAACAGTGATCTGCACAGGATTATCAATAAAAAAGTAGCGATTAGAGTTAGGTTCAATCAATTCTCTGTTGAAAGAGTTGATGTTCTTCCAGAACTCTTCTTTGCTGACTGTCTTGTCGTTCAGACTTAGGCCGATCTCCACAGCATATCTTCTGAACGCTCCTGCCTGGTAACCTCTTCTGCGCAAAGCCAGTAGCGTTGCCAATCTGATATCATCCCAGCCTGTGTATTCATTTTGTTCAATAGCAATCCTGGTCTGGGAGGTGCTTAATTTGAATCCTTCAAAATTGATTCTGCCCCAATGTTTGTAGACTGGAGCGTCCCATCCTAGATATTTCATGATCAACGCTTCTTTCTTGGCATTATCCGCATGATCCTTACCATTTAAGACATGAGTGATGCCTAATTCATGGTCATCAATAGCTACAGAAAGAACCATCAACGGCCAGACTCTTTGTTCCTTCCCTGTTTTGGGGTGGATGTGCTCATTGATGCGCATGATCGGAAAATCCCGCATCGCCGGGTTCTTGTCTTGGATATCTGTCTTCAGCCTGAGCACAGCTTCTCCTTCTGCATATTCATTGAACATGCGTGCATACCGTTTCCTATTCTCTTCAAGAGAAAGAGTCCTACATGGGCAGGCTGTACCTTCATTCTTCAGGTCTCTCCACTTGTCTGAGTTACAAGTACAAACATAAGCTTTCCCTAGTTCTACCAATTTTTCTGCATGATCATAATAACTTCCCAAGCGGGAAGACTGCACCACAATCTCTGAAACATAGTTTTCAGTGATCCAACGTGCATCATCTTCAATCAGGCTGTAAGCTGGTTCGTAGATATTCTCGGGATTAGTATCTTCAATCCTGACGATAAACTTGCCGTTGTACATCTTAGCATATTCATAATTCAAAGAAGCTCCATAGGCATGGCCGATGTGCAACGGGCCGGAGGGAGAAGGAGCGATCCTTAGGCAGACCTTTCCCTGCTTGGCTTCCGGTAATTCTTTCAGGGGACCTTTGGCTTGCTCTTTTTTCTGTTCCTTTAACATTTCTGGAGCAACTTTCTGCAGCTGTTTTTTGATTTCTCCCGAAGTTAATTTTTCTACTTCCTTAACAGCAAGTTCAATCTCTTTGAGCACTTCCGGAACTTTTTTCTTCAGACCTTCATCATCTTTCAAGACCAGACCTAAGACAACTTTAGAATTGACTTTCCCATTGAAATCATAAGCATTCTTTAGAACCAATTTAAAAATAATACTTTTCATCAATATGCAGAAAGAGTGAGTTATTATTAAATGTTTTGTGATAAAAAAAATAAAAAGAAAACTTTATCACTTATTGAAACTAATTATTTCTTGCCTTTCTTGGCAGCTTTTTTCTTGGCCATGGGACCACCTCTTATTTTGTTAAGCGGAGAATTATTTTTAAGTATTTAAACCTTTTCAAATTAGTTTTTCTCGATGATAAATTTCATTTTGTCGACGAAAGCAGAAGCCTCTTTAAAATAGTCTTCATACTGGCTGCCGGAGATCTCTTCTATCTCGCGATGGGTGATCTTCTTGCTGACTTCATAGAACTTCCTCATCGTCTTGACATACTTGGCTTCCAGCAGCTTTTTCTTGACAAAAACTTCTTCTAGCATGTCAGCAGCATGGTCGGGGGTAGGTGGGATCTGGTTCTTGCGCATCAAGGCAGCATGAGCAGAATCAATCACTGCCCAATATAGATCTAAAGTTGCCTGGAGCAGATGCCATCTGGAATTGGTCAAAGTTTTGGGGGCTCTTCCGAAATATCTCCAGACGCTTTCTTCCGTAGGTCTGATCCTTCCTTCAATCAATAATCTCTGCAGAGGATCAAAGAAGCCGTTATCATATAATGCTATTCCATCTCTAAGGATGTTGACCACCACTGGATCTCCAGCTTTGGCGTATTCCCAGAATGAAGTGAAAGTCATCGAGGTGACATGCAGTTTCCTGTTCACTCTGGCAATCACACTTTCGATGATCACTCGGTAAGCTTCAACTAATGGTTCAGTGAGAACAAAACTGACATCATCAGTTACGACCAAGATATCGATATCACTTTTTTCTGTGGCTTCTCTCCGCACACTGCTGCCGAAGAGGATCACACCTTTCAGGAAATCTCCTAACTCCGTCTTTAATTCTCCAGAGAAATCGCGGGCGATCTTGAGATATTCAGTAGGATACTTGTGGATATTTTCATTACTCTTTTTTTCTATCTTGAATTCCATCTCTCAGCCTCTTAAGCTATTAAATCTTTAGTGCTTAAAAAAGTTATCGTAAAAATCAATAATTTTTACGGAACTTTGGTGAATCTATTCGCCATCAGTTTTGCTTACCAAAATCCTTTTAAACATAACTGATTTACTCTTTCCATGCCTAAAAAAGAGATGGATGTCCAGGTTCTACTCAAAGAAAAGAGAGTTTTCAAGCCTTCTAAACAATTTGTTGAACAGTCTAATGTCAAGAAGTGGATGGATCAGCACAAGATCAAGAGCTACGATCAGCTGCTGAAGAAAGCGCAAGATCTGGAATGGTTCTGGAAAGAGGTTGCCAAAGACTTAGTTTCTATTAAAGGATACAAAAAAGTGCTGCAGTGGAAGCCTCCTCAGGTGCAATGGTTTGCGGGAGCTAAGTATAATATTGTCCAAGATGCTCTTGACCATCACAAAGACAGCCAGAAAGTAGCTTATTATTTTGAAGGCGAGCCTGGAGATACCCAAAAGATAACTTATCAAGATCTTTATACTGAAGTCTGCAAGCTGGCCAATGGCTTAAAACAATTGGGAGTTAAAAAAGGAGATCGGATAGGTATTTACCTCCCGATGATCCCTGCACTTCCCATCGCTATGCTGGCTTGTGCTAAACTGGGAGCGATCCATTCTGTGGTCTTTTCCGGTTTTTCTGCTAAGGCTTTTCGGGATCGGCTCAATGATAGCAAAGCTAAATTAGTCATCACCTGTGATTCATTTTATCGTCGGGGAAAGACTGTGCCTTTGAAACAGCAGGCTGATGAGGCTCTGAAAGAAGCCCCTTCTGTCAAGAAGATGGTTGTGTTCCAGCGTACCAAAGAGAAAGTGCAGATGAAGAAAGGCCGCGATCTTTGGTGGCATCAGTTGGTGAAAAAACAATCTGCTGACTGCAAAACAAGACTGGTTGAAGCCAACGATCCCCTGTTCTTATTATACACTTCCGGAACCACTGGTAAGCCTAAGGGAGTGATCCATGCTCATGGTGGTTATGCTTTGGGAACTTCCCTAACTTTAAAATGGGTTTTTGATCTCAAAGAAAAAGATGTGTGGTGGTGTGCTGCAGATGTGGGCTGGATCACCGGCCATTCTTATATTGTCTATGCCCCATTGATTTTGGGTGCAACTTCAGTGATGTATGAAGGAGCCCCAGACTGGCCTGTACCAGACCGTTGGTGGGAGTTGATTGAGAAATACAAAGTTAGTGTGTTTTACACTTCACCCACTTCCATCCGTCTGTTCATGAAGTTGGGAGAAGAGCATCTCCAGAAACACAATCTTTCCTCACTTCGTCTGTTAGGTTCAGTAGGGGAGCCCATCAATCCAGAAGCCTGGATTTGGTATTACAATTATGTGGGAAACAAAAAATGTCAGATCATGGATACTTGGTGGCAGACAGAAACAGGCAGTTTTGTGATCGCCCCTCTGCCAATTACAGATCTCAAACCTGGCTCAGCTACCAAACCTTTGCCAGGTTATGCTGCAGAAGTCTATGATGATAAGGGTAAAGTGATTAAGAATGCCGGAGGAAATCTAGTCTTGTTAAAACCATGGCCTTCAATGTTAAGAGGAGTTTATGGCAATCCCAAGCGTTTTCAGGAAACCTACTGGAGCAAATACAAAAATATCTATTTGGCGGGAGACATTGCTAGGAAAGATGTTGATGGCTATTTCTGGATCCAAGGAAGGTCTGATGATGTGTTGAAAGTTTCCGGACATCGTATCGGGAATTCTGAGATAGAATCTGCGTTGGTCAGCCATCCTGCTGTGGTAGAAGCAGCTGTGATCGGCAAGCCGCATCCTATCAAAGGAGAATCAATCACTTCTTTTGTGATCCTTAAGAAAAGCATTTCTTTCTCTGAAGAATTAAGGAAAGAATTACGGGAGCATGTGGGCAAAGAAGTAGGCAAGATTGCCCGCCCTGATGAAATTTTGTTTGTCACTGACCTTCCTAAAACTAGATCCGGAAAGATCATGAGAAGAGTGATCAAAGCTAAGGCCTTAGGGCAGGAAGTTGGAGATATCTCCACACTTGCTAATCCGGAAGCAGTGGAAGAGATTGGGAAGGCGAGATAAGTGTTGTTTTCTCAAACAAAAACCTTAATAAACTTCTTTGCTTACTTTGTAAAAATAAAAGAGCAGGTGGTATTATGAAATCTCAATTACTATACAAAAACCAGAGGATTGGGGTATTTGTTGATGTGCAGAACCTCTATTACTCTGCCCGAGCCTTATACCAGCAGAAAGTCAATTTTGAAGCTGTGCTTAAAGAAGCTATTGGTAACCGCACTCTGATTCGAGCTATCGCTTATGTAGTCAAGACTGAAGAGTTCAAAGAGAAAACTTTCTTTGAAGCTTTAGAACGGATCGGTTATGAGATCAAGGCCAAAGACTTACAGATTTTCTACGGAGGAGCCAAGAAAGCTGATTGGGATATCGGCTTAGCGATGGATGCCATTGAATTAGCTTCTAAACTGGATGTAGTCGTGTTAGTCTCTGGAGATGGAGATTATATTCCTCTGGTGCAGCATCTGCGCAGAGCATTTGGATGTAAGGTTGAAGGAATGGCCTTTGGCAGAAGCTGTTCTTCTAAACTGAAGGAAGAAGTAGATGTATTTACTGATCTGGATAATGACAAGAAATACTTGCGAAAATCCCCTCCCCTTAGAAAGGCTAATTATAAACAGACAACTCCTTCCCAGGATAACACCCATAAAACAAAATGAAAAAAACTTTGATTGAGCTTAGGAACGTCTGGAAGACGTACCACATCGGCGAGATTTCTCTGGATGTTCTTAAGGGAGTTGACCTGAAGATAAATCAAGGAGAGTTTGTGGTCATCATCGGTCCATCTGGTTCAGGAAAATCTACGATGATGAACCTAGTGGGGATTTTAGATATCCCTTCTAGAGGAACCATCTTTCTGGAAGGAGATGATATCGCTAAATATTCTGAATCCGAGTTGGCTCAAGCAAGGGGAAAGAAGATCGGGTTTGTTTTTCAACAGTTTAATCTGATCCCTACACTAACTGCATTGGAAAATGTGATCCTGCCCACTATCTTTCAGAACACTCCTGAAGAAGAAAGGATCAAACGGGCTAAGGAGCTGTTAGTTAGGGTAGGCTTAAGCGACCGTATTGATCATAAACCAACCGAACTTTCTGGTGGGCAGCAGCAGAGAGTGGCTATCGCCCGTGCTTTAGTCAATGATCCAGAGATCATTTTGGCAGACGAGCCCACAGGAAATCTTGATTCCACTTCCGGAAGCCAGGTGATGGATATGCTGGCCAAACTTCACAAACAAGAGAAAAAGACTGTGATTCTTGTTACCCACGATATTGAATTGGTCAAGTATTCTGAAAAGACCATCCACATTCGAGACGGTCTGATCATCAAGGTTGAGCACAATCACAAACCAAAAATTTATAAGGATAAAGACACTAAAAAAATAAAAAAAGGTATCGAAAACCAAAAAGGTTTTCGGACCTCCCAAATTTACAAAAAATTTGAT
>JBDREV010000066.1:0-8088 GCA_043819375.1 Candidatus Woesearchaeota archaeon | reverse complement strand
TATGGAAATGCCTATGGTAAATATTAAAGGTTATGATTTCAAAGAGATCATCATTCGCGATTCATACACTCGAAGAGCTTTGCAATACAAAAACCAGATTATAAACTGCTTAAAAAAAGTTGGGTTGACTGATGATGTGGATATCCACTTAGAGAGTGTTGCGATGCGAAAAGCGCAAGCCTCAGCTTCATGGTATATGTGGGAGAAACACTTATTTTTTAGTTACAATCGTTCTAATAAATTCGTTGAAAACTTAGCTATGGTTGCAGCGGTTATTGAGCACTTCCTGGATCTTTTAAGTAAAGAAGAAATAACTCCCGAAGAATTTCTGAAATTGTTTAAAGAAGACCGAAATATTATCCAACAAAGAAAAGATGCAAGAGAAGTTCTCGGTGTAGAAAAAGACTCGACAGATTTTGAAACAATGCACAAAAATTACAAAAATCTTTCAAAAGAATATCGTCCCGATATGCCCAAGGAAGATACAGAAAAGTTTAAGAAGATAAATACTGCCCATAAGATTCTAAAAAAAGAATTTGATTGAAATCTTCAATACGAAAAACATCAGCAGATGGCTGATCTTTAATCTTAGTAACATCATCTAACCAGAGCATATGCTTATCTCTTATTCCGATATCTCCAATAGATTGCATAACTCAGCCCAGCCACTATCAACACATAATTCACAATCATGAACCAAGTAGTTCCCCAGCTAAATCCAGGAAAATACCATTCAATCGGCCATAAAAAAGGAGTTGGTAAGAAATTACGTGAATGAGTAAATGTATCCATCACTACAGCAATCGGCCAGGCGTAGATGTAGATCGGAATCTTCCTGGCAATCAAGTAGATCAACAGCAAGATCACTCCAAACACCAACAGACTATGAGTCAGTCCATAGAGCAGGAACACCCAGTCAGGAATCGCACCCAGATCTGGCTTACCAAATTCCAATCCACGCATAATCAACTGATAAACAAAATAAATCCCCCAAGACAGAGTATCCGGCAATAAGCCAAACAGCACTGCATACCAGGGCTGCCTGCTGCGATGATAAAAGATATAGAGGACTTTGAATAATTCAATACGACCTCAACTTTGAACATATTATTTGGGGACTATTCTTATTCAATGTCCTCTTAGAGAACTTTGCAGTTGATTTATCTGTTTTTGCAAAGTTCTCTATAGCTCCAAAATCCATGGGTAAGGTAATCCATCTGATAAGTAAATTTAATCAGTATAAAAATGTTGAGAAATTTTGTGCTGATGTCCGAAGTCTAGCACACTTACAATCCCGAAGGAAAGAAGTGAAATCAAGATTCTCCCATCAGCACAACCCAGAGTAAAAGCATAATAATATTTAAATATTTCTACCCCCAAGAACATATATATAAAATAAAAGAAAAAAAGAGAAGCTTATCTCCTCTTCTTTTTAGCAACCTTTTTCTTAGCTACTTTCTTTTTGGCCACTTTCTTTTTAGCAACCTTTTTCTTAGCTACTTTCTTTTTAGCAACCTTTTTCTTAGCTACTTTCTTTTTGGCTACTTTTTTTCTTCCTCTGGCCATCTTGGCGCAGCTGATATCTCCATTCTTATCGATGAAGTAAAGGTAACCTGATTTCTTCTTCAAGCCGACTTTAGCGACTTTCTGAACTTTAGCTTTACCTCTTTTTCTGCCAGCTCTGGCCATTTCAGCTCTGCTGATATCTCCTTGTTTATCAACGAAATAGAGCCATCCTGTTTCTTTTTTTAATCCAACTTTCGCAGCTTTTTCAGCCATTTTACTCTACCTCCCTTTTTTAGTAAAAACCACCCTTGGTTTTTCTGACGTTAAGGAATTTTCTTAAGTATTTAAATCTTTCTGTTTTCTCGACGATTCACCGACGACAATCAGAGCAAATCTCGCAGATTGACCATCTTCTCGAAATCATCGGCGATGCGCGGGCAGGCAGTATTCACCCAGCAGTCGATAAAATTGAAATTTTCCAGATCCCTGATCTCGTTGCCCACAAATAAGAAGAATTGCTTATCATCTCCACCTAATTTCTCTTTGACCTTCTCCCATATGCCCTGGACCTTATTCTGGCCTTCCTTGACTGAGATCAGCACTCCAATCCGCTTAGCAGATAAATATTTCATCATCGCCACTTTCTTCCGAAGCCTGGACTTTTCCCAATCCTTTTTGCCCAAAAAATCATATTTTTCAGATAAGGGATTATAAAAAAAGACAGGTTTCTCATTTACCAGTAATGCCGTAGGATGGAACATCCCATCACCAATGTACAGGAAACAATCCACTTCCTGCCTGACCTTGACATTATCACAGCCAAGCATCTGTCCGGGAATTCGCCCATGGATGCTTTGGAAAAGAAACACCTCTTTGTGATAAGCAGAGAGGCGGGCCCGGATCTCTGGAAGCTGGTCGATAAACTGGATTGTAGTAGACAGCATCACTTTCTTAGGAAGCTTCTCGATCAGATCTTTAGGCAGCCTGATCTCTCCTTTGTACTTTGTTTCAATAAATGCACGTTGCATATCAATAACTTTTTATAGGTATATATTAAAACTTTTCCCATGGTACTGCAGAGATTGCTGGATGATTCAAGATCGTTACGTTCAAGGGTGCTTGATCCGGCAGCAAAGGTCTTGTTAAGAATAGGTTTGACTGCCAATCAGCTGACTTTTCTTTCGTTTATATTCGGTTTGCTGACTGTTTATTTTCTGTTTAAGATTCATTATCTGTTTATCATCTTTGCTGTGCTCCATCTGCTAGCTGATGCTTTTGATGGTGTCCTAGCCCGATTAACCCAACCGACAAATTTCGGAACTTATTTTGATTATCTCACAGATCAGAGCATAACCCTGCTGCTTTTTATCAAGGTGTATCTTTATTTGCATGATTATTATATTCTTTTGATCTTAGCTATGTTTGTTCTTACTCAAAGCATCTACTTGCTTTCCAAATTTCAATCCCCTATCTTTTTTTTAAGAACCTTCGGCCTGATCCTGATCAGTTTATTCCCCCTATTTCCTCCAACATACCTCACTCTAGTTTATCTCCTTGGAGGAACTGTCACTCTTTATTCTTTGATCTTGCAACTTAACTATTTTATCAGAATCACGAAAATTAGTTAAAACTAATTTTCAGATGCCGGGAACGGTAACGTTACCCAGCATTAAGTTCTCTTTTCCTTGATCTTCAACCAATAGCCGATCCTGCAGAAAAGAAGATGGAGAAGCGGACTGACAATCAAGATAACCAATACAACTTCAATCTTAGGTACATATATCAACAGACTTAAAGATAAAGCCCCTAGCACAAAATCCAGCTGATCCCAGGGGATCCAAGGCTGACCCGGATCGATCTTAACTCCTCTTTTAAAATAGCTTTCCACTAGGTCCCCCAAAATAGCTCCTAACCCCAACAGCAAGCCGAGCATAAGGCTAAAACCTGCGTAATCAATGATGGAAAGGTCATTAAAAAAACTAAATTGGTAAAGCCATTTTTGCAGCAAAAAAGTCAATGTACCAACCAAAACTGCAAAAAAGATCCCTCTCCAGGTTTTATTCTTACCAAACTCTTTCTCCCAGATGGGATAATCCAGAAAAGGTAACCATTTTAACAGTTCAGGGACCATGTTAGCAAAGTAAGCTGGTAAAAAGAAATACATCGTCTGCAGCACCAACCACCAGATTTCCATCTTTCTGGAGAAACTATCAACAATTAAAAATGTTTCCGTTGAAACGGTCTCGTTCGTGGCCTTTCAAGGCATAAATCTCAATGTCTTTTCTTAAAAAACACCTGTAAAAAGACTGTATTTCCCAATTGCACCTTTTTGTTTTCAATGGGGACAAAATAATCTTCAAAAAGCTTTTTTATCTCATCTTCTTTCCAAAATGCAAAAAATCTGCTTCCAAATCGATCATTAACCCATTTTTCACCTTCTCCTTCTTTGACACAGAGGTACAAAATCCCTTCATTTTTGAGTATTAGATCCAGTTTTTCAATAACTTTTTTTAATTTTGATTTTGGGATATGTAATAGAGAGGTTACAGTCCAAACTCCGTCAAAAGAATTATTCTCAAAATCCAAGTTTTCAATATCCTTAACAGATGCATTAAGTCCTTTTTCTTTACATAACCGGATCATCTCTGCAGATAAGTCAACAGCAGTTACGTCCAAACCCATTTCCTTAAAATAAAGTGAATGGTCCCCTGCACCACATCCCAGATCTAAAACTTTTGTACCCTCCAATAAATCAATGAATCTTTGAAATTCATATCTTTTTTTCAGATCCATCAATCCCTTGAATTTTTCAGACAATTCTTTTGCATTTTGGTTATACGATTCGATTGTTTTCTTCTTGTAATCCATCTGTTTATTTAGTGTTAAAACATTATAAAAGTTGCTAAGCTAATCTGAAGATCCCCATTAATGATTATATAACCAAAACCATACACTCCAGCATACAAAAAGTTATTAATAAAATCTTTTACCAAAAACAGATGGTTGAACAGATAAAAAAGAGGGATGGACGTATTGTTGAGTTTGATTTTGAGAAGGTCTTAGAGGCCATCTGGAAAGCTGCCCAATCTGTTGGCGGTGAAGATGTAGAACGGGCCCAATTTCTGGCTGAAGTGGTCATCAGCATGATTGAAGATAAATTCCAGGATAACATCGCTTCTGTAGAAGATGTTCAGGATACAGTAGAAAAAGTACTGATTGAATACGGACATGCCAAGACTGCTAAAGCCTTCATCCTCTATCGGCAGAAGAGAAAAGAGATCAGGGAAGCCAAGAAACTGATGGGTGTAGATGATGACAGCAAATTCTCGATCAATGCTCTTAAAGTGCTGGAAGGAAGATATCTAGTAAGAGATAGGAGTGGAAAAATTATTGAGAATCCCCAACAGCTGTTTGAGAGAGTTGCCCATAATATTGCCCAAACCGATCTTGAGTTCAGTCAGGATGCCGAAAAGTCTGAGAAAGAATTTGTTGAATTGATGATCAACCGAGACTTCATGCCCAATTCACCTACTTTGATGAATGCCGGAACTTCTATCCAGCAGCTCTCTGCTTGTTTTGTACTTCCAGTAGATGATTCTATCGAAGGTATCTTTGAATCTGTCAAGAATGCTGCTATTATCCATCAATCTGGAGGGGGAACAGGTTTTGCTTTCTCCAGATTAAGACCTAAAGGTGACCCAGTCAAGACTTCCGGTGGCGTGGCTTCAGGACCGATCTCTTTCATGAAGGTGTTCAATTCCGCCACAGAACAGATCAAGCAGGGCGGCAAGAGAAGAGGAGCCAATATGGGCGTGTTAAGAGTAGATCACCCGGACACCCTTGATTTTATCACTTGTAAAGAAAGAGATGATTCTATCAATAATTTCAATATTTCTGTGGGCATCACAGATATTTTTATGGAAGCAGTCAGAGAAGATAAGGAGTATGATCTGATCAATCCCAAAACTAAAGAAGTCCAAAACAAGTCAAAAGCAAAGCGAGTATTCGATCTGATCTGCACTATGGCCTGGAAGAATGGAGATCCAGGAGTTATTTTCTTAGATCGGATGAATTGGCCCAGAAGCAATCCCACCCCAGAACTAGGAACGATTGAATCCACTAACCCCTGCGGGGAGCAGCCCTTGCTTCCTTATGAGTCCTGCAATCTTGGTTCAATCAACTTAGCCAATCATGTCAAAGATAACCAAGTGGATTGGCAGAAATTAAAAAACACCACCCATACTGCAGTCCATTTCCTAGACAATGTGATCAATCAAAGCCAGTTTCCAATCATCAAGATATCTGAGATGGTCAGAGCTAACCGCAAGATCGGCTTGGGAGTGATGGGTTTTGCAGATATGCTGATCAGGCTGAAGATACCATACAACTCTGAACATGCCCTGCAGCTTGCTGAAGGGATTATGGGTTTTATTGACACTGAAGCTAAGAGTGCTTCTGTAGAGTTAGCCAAAATCAGAGGTACTTTCCCTAATTTTGAGAAAAGCGTTTACAATGATGACAATCCTGAAAACAGGGTCAGAAATGCTACCCGAACCACAATTGCCCCCACCGGTTCAATCTCAATCATCAGTGGCTGTTCTTCAGGTATTGAGCCTTTGTTCGCCATCTCTTATGTCCGGAAGACCCCTCAATTTGAACTGTTGGAAGTAAATCCTTTATTTGAAGAAATTGCCCGTGAAGAAGGATTCTACACAGAAGAATTGATGAAGAAAATTGCTCAAAGGGGGAGTATCCAAGATCTGGAAGAGATTCCGGAAAAGATCAGAAATATTTTTGTTACAGCTATGGATCTCAGTCCTGAGGATCATGTCCACATGCAGGCTGCTTTCCAGAAACACACAGATAATGCTGTCTCCAAGACAGTCAATTTTCCGTTCACTGCCACTGTAGAAGAAGTGGCTAAAGTTTACTTATTAGCTTACGAGCTGGGATGTAAAGGAATAACCATCTACAGAGATGGCAGCCGCGATCTGCAAGTGCTTAATGTTGCCAGAGAAGATAAGATCAAAGAGAAACGTAAAGAAGAAGAGCTTCCCTTGACTTCTCCAGAGAAGACCCACAAGGAAAAGCTGATGACTGTTGATGCAGAATACGCGGGCGGCTGTACTACTTGTCATCTTTAAATCTTCTTAATCAAAAAAATGGTGTATAAGATAGGCCTATTTGGCACTCATGGAACGGGTAAAACCACTTTAGTACATAGTATCTCCGGACAGCTCCAAGAACAAAATTTATCCGTGCGGGCGATAACAGAGATTGCTAAACTGGCCAAGGAAAGGGGGGTTCAGATTGATAAGGCCACCACCCTAGAAGCACAAGCCTGGATTCTTTATCGTCAATGTGCTGCTGAATTAGAAGGAGAGTTTTATGATTATGATGTTACTGCCTGTGACCGAACAGTCTTTGATAATTACTGCTATCTAAAACGAACAGTAGGAGATTGCCCTCTTTACTTAAAGATGATCTTGAACCATGCTGAACTTCATCCCTATACGCGCCTTTATTACGCTCCCATAATCGAAAAAATTAATCCTAAGGGAAGAGATTCTGATCCTTTATTCCAAAAAGATATTGAAAATCTAATCTCCAGTTTTTTTGAAGAACATAAGATTGAATATATCAGATTACCCAAAGAAAATCGCCAAGGGTGGGTTGAACTAATCGTCAATCAAACTTTAAAAGATTTAGAATGATTAAAAAGGTGAAGATGACTAAGCAAACCTTTGATGAAAAGATAAAAGATTTCAAAAGAGGATTTATCAACATTTCTTAACAGAGGTAGATCATGTCAAAAAAGGGGCGTATCCATATCTATACTGGAGAAGGGAAAGGAAAAACCACTGCTTCTTTAGGTTTGGCTCTTCGGGCTGTAGGCCAAGGATTCAAGGTATTTATTATTCAGTTTATGAAAGGAGGAGCTTATACTGGGGAATACATCTCCGCCAAAAATTTCCTCCCTAACCTGGAGATTATCCAATTCGGCCGCCCCTGCCTCAAGCAGCAGAAACAGCTCAAGCTCAATAACATTGATTTAGATAACCCTCCTTTTGATTTTATCAGGGAAGAGATCAACTGCGGAGACTGCCGCTATTGTTTTCTTAACGATGAGATCCAAAAAGATTATGTAGAAGAAGCCTTCAAAAAGACAGAAGAGATCATCAGCCAGAATCAGCACAACTTAATCATTCTTGATGAGATCAATCTTGCCGTCTCCTTAGGCTTTCTGGAAGTGGAAAGAGTTGTTGAATTACTCAGAAATAAGCCGGAACAAGTGGAAGTTGTGCTTACCGGCAGGAATGCCCCCAAGGAACTGTTCCAGCTAGCTGACTTGGTCACAGAGATGAAACTACATAAGCATTATTTTGAAGATGGTGTGTTAGCCCGAAGAGGAATTGAATATTGATAAATTATTTAAACATCTCTTTCTTTCAACAGGAAGGTGATAACAATCAAGCTTTCTAAAAATGCGCAGTATCTCCTGGCCAAGAGATATCTACAGAAGAACAGGCAAGGAAAAATTATTGAGACACCTAAACAGCTCTTCAAAAGAGTAGCCAGCAG
>JBDREV010000065.1:0-9491 GCA_043819375.1 Candidatus Woesearchaeota archaeon | reverse complement strand
CCGATGTCTTTTCATCTGAGCAAAGCAGCTGGCGCTGATCACTGTTTCGTATTCAAAATTGGCCGCTTCCCACTCTCTCGGCAGATTGTCAAATTCGCTAAGATTGTTTAACACTTGCTTAACATAATCTTTCTTTTTTTCATCGCCGATTCCCATCAGCAAAGCATCAATATACAGGCCAGGTAATTTAGAATCACTGAAGACCAAAGCTTTGATGATCTTATCATCAGCATGTTTATCATAATCAAGCAATCGGAC
The DNA here is from genome assembly GCA_043819375.1 of Candidatus Woesearchaeota archaeon. Taxonomy (GTDB): domain Archaea; phylum Nanobdellota; class Nanobdellia; order Woesearchaeales; family GW2011-AR9; genus JBDREV01. The sequence continues at coordinate 9,233 of JBDREV010000065.1, read as the reverse complement.
CGATCCAGAAGATTCTGAACGGATCGCCGAAGTATTCTTCAGCAGCTGGGCCAGTGCTTCTTTTCTGTCTGTTCTTACCTCTCTCAAGAAAGCATCTTTTAAGGTTGCACCGTAGGTCTCTTCAAAACCTTCCTTGTCTGCCAAAATAATCAAGGACGGAGCAACTTGTTTAGCTTCCTGATAAAGAGCATCACTTAGTTCACGCAGCTCAGCCAGTGGATTGTTTCTCATATCTCTGATGACATACTCAAGATTCCTAGAATTGGCCGTAAATCCCAACTGCGCTTCAATCGCAAATCCTAAACAATAGCGGGCATCTTCTTTGGCTTTGCCGTCTAATCCTGCTAATAATTTCTTTTTCTTGGCTGCTTCCGGATTTTTATTTTTCTGCAGCTCCAGCAGTTGTGGGTAAGTCTTAAAATAAAGCTGATTTTGTCTTTCCAGATTATTCAAGAACAGTTCCAGATCCTTTCCAGTGAATTCTTTAGGAGTGACAAAATCTCCTTCCAAAGTGATGTATCGCTGTGATTTTTCAGTGTAGGAACAAAGCCGATGTTTCTCTAACTCCTCCACTGCCAACCTTGACAGTCCAAGAATATCAAAATTGAACACTGCATGCTCAGCTACAGAATGATGACCCATGCCGAAGACAATGCTTTGGTTTGATTTTCTGGCCTGGGCCACTTCTTCCCGTGATGCTTTCCTCAATTCATCCACGGGTGCAGGATCCCTGCTAATCCTAGCATAAGCAGCACTCAATGTTTCCGGAGTGAGATATTCAGGAATATTCCCCTGCTTCATCCCTTCCAGAACCTCTTTATCCACATTATAACCAGCCAAAATAACTTTCATATAAAACACCCCAGCAAAAAATCAACGTTTATTTTTTATAAACATTTACCTAATCCAACTTATAGTTTATCATCTGTCCATTTTAATTTGTTATATTTAAACCACACAATCATTTTAAACTTCCTTCCTCCAGAATAGTAAATGATCATCGGTCTTACTGGTAATTATTGTTCTGGAAAAGATACAGTAGCAGAATTCCTCCAAAAAATGAATTTCTATCATGTCTCTTTCTCAGATATCTTAAGAGAAGAGCTGAACAAGAGAAAAAAAGAAACAACCCGTCAAAACTTGATCGATGTGGGCAATGAACTGAGAAAGAAATATGGGGCGAACATCCTGGCTTGTTTAGCCCTAGAAAAACTGAAAGATGGGGAGAACTTCATCTTTACATCTATCCGCAATCCAGAAGAGGTCAACAAGCTCAAAGAAAGGAAAGATTTTATTATGGTCAATGTGACCTCTCCAGAGAAGGTCAGATTGGAACGGATCATCAAGAGAAACAGAGAAGGTGATCCTAAGACACTCAAAGAGCTGCGGGAAAAAGAGGCTCAGGAAAATAGCAAGGATCCTAACTCCCAGCAATTACAGAAAGTAGCAGAGATGGCTAAGATCACCTTAAACAATGACACCAATAAAGAAAAACTGAAACAGAAGACAGAGCAGTTGGTCAAGGATTATCTCTTCAAATTGCAGGATCCCCGGCCAGACTGGGACCATTATTTCATGAACATCGCTGAGCAGGTCAAGATGCGCTGCAACTGCATGTCAGCCAAGAAAGGAGCCATCATCGTTAAAGATAAGATGATCCTCTCTACCGGCTACAATGGCACCCCCAAAGGGATTGGCCATTGTACAGAAGGGGGCTGCCAGAGATGCACCTCCAGACATCTGGGCAGGATCAAATCAGGAGTATATTCTGAACCTTGTGTCTGCTGTCATGCTGAAGAGAACGCCATCGTCCAGGCTGCCTACAACGGCACTTCCACCAGAGATAGTAAGATGTATACAACCTTCACTCCCTGCACCAATTGCGCCAAGCTGATCATCAATGCTGGCATCAAAGAAGTGATAGCTAAAGTGACGTATCCTGATGATGTGGGAACTAAACTATTGAAAGAAGCCGGTGTCAAGCTAAGGGTCTTACCTTGAACATTTCTCTCCTTTTATCTCTAAATACTGTTTAGGTGTTAGATCCGTATATTTTGCGCTTTGCAAAACAGAATTGATTAGTTTATTGTGTTGTTTTCCCCATTGTTGATCTGGATGCGTTCTGACATAATCAGCCCAGTAACTAACAAAATTTAATCTCCCTTCAGTGTTAGTCTTACCTGGCTCAAGTTTTTTCATGTTCAGTTATAAGAAACTTGTATTTATTAATCTTTTCTTGGTTGATCTTCTCTTTAAATACTTCTTCGAGATGCTTAGCATCCTCTATATCCTTATCTGAACTTAAGTAATATCTTTTAAACGCAATCTGTCTTTCCAATGAAGAGATTTTGAGGGTGCCTTTTTCGGTTTTAACTTCTAGATAATCATTGAACACTTCTAAGTCTAATAATCTCTTAGCAAATTTAACTTCCATATTAGGCATAACTTCTCCTTTTTCAGCAAATCTAATTGAAATTCCTTCCTGCAAATAGCTATAGACTTCATCATCACTTTCTGCATTCAAACACCAAAAATTATTTTCTCTGAGTTCATGGTAAAGTTTGATAAAGTTTTCTTTAGTCAGTGGTTCGATGAATACATCAACATCTTCAGTAGATCTTGATCTGCCAAGCAAGATAGAGACGTAACCACTGATTAAAACATAGTTGGTGTACTCTTCCAGTATCCTGATAAATTTCAAGACAAACTTATCTAACTCACTCAGTTCTCTGTTCAATTTAATGGTTTTCTTATCTATCCATTCCATTTCTTCTTCAGTACTTGCCAAGATTAAAAATTTATCGTTATAAACCAAACAGTTGCAAAAATTATTTAATTGAAGTGAAAAAGATAAGCGCATGAAAGAACTCACCATTGAAATTACCAACAGATGCAGGTTAAACTGTTTGCACTGCTCGACTGATGCAAAAGATAAAGGAGACATCTTCTTCTCTTTAGATGAAGTCACTGGCTACTTAAGCCGCTTTGATGATTTTGACAGAGTGAGATTATCAGGAGGAGAGCCATTTGAGCACCCACAGCTTACAGAAATTGCTTCTATGATCAAAGACCAAGGCAGAGAGGTCTATGTTTTAACCTGTGGAGTATTGTCCTCAGGACTTATTTCAAGATCAAAATTTTCACAGATAAAACCTTTTGTTGATGAAGTAGTCTTTTCTGTACAGGGGGATTGGGATGCTCATGATTATATCGTTACAGGAGATAAGAATTTTATCTCTCATCCGGCCTACTGGGAGGGTGTAGTTGATTCAGCAGACAATGCCGTCTTGGCCGGAGTAGATCTAAGTTTTCATACTGTAGCCATGAAAAGCAATTATGATTCATTAGAAGAGATCGCTAAACTGGTTGGTTTGTTTAGTGCATCACGGAAAAAAATAACCCAGTGGCATGTACTCAGATTTATCAAACAGGGAAGGGGATCGAGAACAGCTATCAGGCACTCACAACAGAACGGGCTGAGAGTATCCCTCCTTTGTTAAAAAAATTAGAGCAACGGATCAATTTTAACCAGTACAGATTCATCCCTCAGAATGCAAAGGTAAATTTTTCACATACAAATACGTTTTATTCAGGAAAATCAAAACCTTCCTGTGACTGCCAGTCTGCTAAACTGTGTGTAACTTGTTATCATGAAATCATTCCCTGCAGTGCATTGAAATATAATGGGTTGACAGGAAAGTTCGCCTGTAAAGACAGATTATAATATCCTCAAAACTTTCTCCCTGCTTTTCTCTCCAGACTTGATCTCCACCTTCAGACCAAATTCTTTCTTGAAGAACTTGATCACTTCAGCATTAGCCTTGCCTTTTTCCGGCACTGCTTTCAGGTAGAGCTTTAGTCCTTCAGGAGTCTCTTGCAATTCTGTGCGGGAAGAATTGGGGATCACTTTGATCTTTAATAGATTGTTCTTAATTTGTAGATTCATTTTCTCGTTAAGATATATTCTTCAATCAGTTCTCTGAACTCCTTGGCTTTCTCTAAGCTTGTCTTGGCTTCAGAGATCTCTGCTGACCTGCTCATCTTATAAGTGAACAAATGTCGTTTGTCTTTCTGCCTTTTGAGATCTTCAGCGCTTTTTGCTACTCTTTGCAGTTCCATAGTCTCATCTTGCAATTCTTTAAAGATTGCCAAAGCTCTTGACATTCTGCTGGTGGTCATTTCAACAGGTTTTTTCTGTTCTAATTCAGAACATTTAATCAAGTAGTAATAGATAAATGCCAGATACACTGTCTTGTGTGTATCTTTGGTTCCCTCCGGCAATTTCCTACCACCAAGACTAAGCAAGTATTCTACTTCAAAAAACATAGAATAATAGCTTTGGGTAATGATCCAGAGAGTGACTGCGTCATTGTTTTCCAATTCTGAGGTATTTTCAATCTTTTCTAAAAGATAACCTGCCAGATCCAATGACTCCCTTGCTTTCTTTTTACAATGTTCAATAAATTCGGGTGTTGGACTATGCCAAGCATGTCTTAAATCCCATTCCTTGAATAACTTCTTTGCTTGTCCAATATCCAGAGGTTCTAACATATTTTTTCACCAGCGCATAATATTGTTCTGTTCCGAACAAGACAAGATTCTTTTGAAAGACGGCCCTGCCCACAGTATACTTCTGATTTAACATCTCCATAAATTCATCAATTGCTGCAATGTTTATATCTAATTTAATTGTATGTAATCTTAAAACTTTATTGATTGTCTTGTGATAATCTTCAATCTCTTCTCGTTTGGGTATAATAAAAAAAAGATCAAAATCAGAACTGCTCTTAGCTGTTCCTTTAATTTTACTCCCAAAGAAAAGCAGAGTATAGAATTTATCAGCCAAAGCTTCCTCAAGATCTCTCAAAAGAAGGATCAGTTTTGGATATTTTTTAAGTATCAGCCCCCTTTGATAGACCATAGCCGAGCTGAGATCATCAACGGGAGCTTGTTCCAGATCTATGGAGATAAGATGTGCTTTTCCTTTCTTTTCTACTTTGATTATCCCTTTCTTAATCAATGTGGGAATGATCTTATGGACTGTAACATAAGAAAGCTTTGTCTCCAAAGCCAGCTGGTGCAGGCTTTTGCTTTCCAAGATGTTAGGCAAAAGATTCCCTACAACTTTATTCACAGTGTCTTGATAATTATTCATTAAGTGTATAATATTATACAGTCAGTATATAAATCTTTTGGAGAATCTAAACGGGAGTGAGATTATCATTCAAAAAATCCTTTAACAGTCCTGAACAGATAGACTCTCAGCCAGATGATAAATAGCACAGAGATGGCTCCATTCAAGATGATCAATAAAGTCGAATGATATCTCAACAGATAAGCGATTGGCCAGACAACTACAGATAATACTATCGCTGTGGCCAAAGCCCAGAGGAACATCAGCCAGGTCTTCTTTTTGAACAATCCAAAAGCAGCACCGATACTGTCCCAAACTTTGTATTTGTGGGAGAAGCTGTAATACACTAAAAAAATGAACATCAGGAAAATCAGCAAAGCAGCCAGATTGAAGAGATTATAGAAAGCATCCAGGATTACCTGACTCTTGAACAAGGAAAACAGATAGCCGAAGAGCAGCCTGAGTAACCCAAAAACAAAAGCATAGATCACTAGGGGAATGATCAAAACCAGATTAAGCAGGTTCCATCTCCAATACTTTTTCTTGTCAAACTTATGTCCCAACAATTTGTCCCAGATCAATTTTCTGGATAAGGAGAAAAGCAATAATCCACCTACAACTACAATGATCGCTCCGATCACAAAAGTTATCACCAAACCCTGCAGACTGGATAAAAAAGCCTGGGCCTGTTCCGGCTGCATACTTAATAACATCTGCTGCAGCTGTTCAGGACTCTGTCCATTGCTAAGTGCTTCTGCTTTCTTTTGTAATAAGCTGCCAAAGAGAATTACAGAAATGGCCATCAACAGCCAGAAGACTACATCAACTAGCAGAGTGTAAGCATGCTCTTTTTTGAGCTTGAATGAATCCCAATAGTGTTTAAGATGTTTATTCATTTTTAACCTCCCAATGGCCGCCTTTAGCTGGACCGATTCTTTTTAATAATTTTTTTTGCTTGAGCTTGGCAAGATTGACTTCAACATTTTTTGCAGCAATGCCTATCTTTTTTGCGAGTTCCGGGATGGAGATATATCTGTTTTCTTTAATATATTTTAAAATTAACTCCTGATTTTGTGTTAATCTTTCACCCACCTTTTCACCCACCTTTTCACCCACCTTTTCACCCACTTCCAGATGAGTCTTATCATCCAAAGTTATGAAAAAAGAAGTGTCAAATTCGAATATTGGTTCGGGTAATTTTGCTTCGCTCATTGCTTTTCTGATTCTATGTATCCCTGTGCCTAATTTTTCCACAAACTCGGTTCTTGATAATAGATTGGCTACTAAAGAGTTTCTTGTTCTGCTAATTTTGCCAAAATCATTTGGTTTTAAACTTTTTATCAGACCTCCGGGGTTTGAAACAATTATCTTATTTCTAAATACTTCAATCAATATATCACCAGAACTATCAAAATAATCCCGATGCATAATGGCATTGACAATTGCTTCTCTGATCGCCTCTTCTGGATATTGAAGAACTTCTCTTCTGCTAAGTGTTTCAATCACAAATTCCACATCAATATGTTTTTTGACATAATTTATTGAATTTTGGATATTTTTGATTATTCCTTCATCAAAAATTTTTCTGTCGAGAATTTTATATTTTTCGTCAGTTTGATAGTTGACACAGACTACTTTTGAACTCAGAAAAAATTTACTTGGGTTTTTTGCAAAAAACAAAACACAAGCATTGTTATAACCAGAACTCCCATCATACATTCCCAGATTAAACAACATCTCCTTGATTGGAAGCCTAGCTTTGATCTTAGCTAATTTCAGATAATCATTAAATTTTTCTTCATCAAAATCTTCAGCAAAATTAAATTTTTTATTTGTCTGCTCATCAAATTTGATCTTCCCTTCATCAATAGAAAAAGAGATTATCTCATCTCTTTTCAATTTCTGTGAATTTGGTCCTTGACGTAAATAAAAACCAGAAGAACATTGGTAAGGTTTATTGTCTCCTTCGAAAACATTGACAATCAAAACAGGTTTATCATCAAAATCAAGATGTTCTAAGTTAATTTTTATTCTAGGGTCACAGTTTCTTGCTGTGTCCTGGATCTGTGATCTTGATTCATTGGTGGACTTTATTCCCTTAACACTCCCTTGATCATCAATACCCAAAAAAATCCTCCCTCCCGAAGCATTAGCAAAGGCAACAATCTCTTTATCCAGATGTTTCACATTCTCCTTAAATTCTATCTTAAATCCTTCCCCTTCCTGAAGAATAAACTCTAGTTCATCTTTGTTCATGCCTCTTTTTACCTCAAGATTATCCTTCCGATTTAAACTATATAAAACTTATCAAGGATAAATCACCACTGTACAATAGAAAATATCGAAAGATTTAAATAATTCTAAATGAAAAACATCTAAAATGAAGATTACTAATCTATTAAAAGTCTTAGGCCTTGTTGGACTGTCCGGCTGTGCAGCCAGGCTAAGCCAGGTTGAGATCGATGCCATCATGAAGAAAAATGCTCCCTTCCGGGCCAAACGTGAATATGAACAACATCCAGACTGGAAGAAAGAGATCGCTTTGTATAACATTGAGGGGATCCTCAAAGACAATTGCCGTTCTGCTTATACTGTAACAGAAGAAGGCTTCTCCTGCAAGATGGCTGCCTACTGCCGGAAATCTAAGAAGGTGCAGATGTACAGTGCTCCTGCCGGACCTAATCGATACCCAACTGTTAGTTATAATACTTGTTTGGATGAGTTTCCAGGATTGGATGTTACTTTCAGATGGGCTGACATCAGTTCTGTGGATGCCTCATTAGGTGATATCATGATCAATGGCAAGAGCATTCCGTTGAGAGATTCTAAACAGGCAGAAGAGCTGAAGGAAGCATTGGAGTATAAGATAAAATGACACTTGATAAATTATTGAAAATTGGAATGTTGGGATTGGCTTTAGGTGGATGTGCGCATCAACAGGTTACTTCTCCACCAGTGAGGGCTAAGCAAGATTATTCTAAGTATCCTGATTACAAGAAAGATATTGCTTTGTATAATATCAGCAAGATCTTGCGAGATCGTAAAGTATGTGACTTTGCCACAGTCAATGAAGAAAGATTTGTCTGTGAGATCAAAGGAGGATGTGCTAAAAAGAGTAATTTTAATTATTCCACACCTGTTTACAATCCTTATTCCCAAAGTTCAAACACGATAAATTATTCAAGTTGTGAAGAGTATCAACAGTTCAAGAATGAAGTCAGATTCTCCGAGATTGAATCAATTAAAGTTAGTGATATCCCCAGATGTATTGACTTCTTGTTGAAAGAAAGTAAAAAATCAGGAGTATGCCTTCAGGATAAACGGCAGGCAGAGGAACTGAAGGAAGCGATTGAGGTCTATAAAAATGAGTAAACTAATCAAAATTATCAGTGTATCCTTATCATTGGCTGGGTGTGGAATGGCTCATACGGGTACACCAAGTTACAATGTAACCCCAGTCAGAGCTAAACAAGATTATTCTAAATATCCTGATTACAAGAAAGAGATCGCTTTACATAACATCAGCAATATTCTCAAAGAAGTATGTACTGAGTCTCGTGTAGCAGAAAACGGATTTTATTGTAAATCTTATGGAGATTGTCTGAGATGGGGAACAACATATTCAAAATATGCTATTGTGAGTGAAGGCTTAGGCACCCCTTCCAGAAGTTGCCTGGACCAAAAAGTTTTGGAAAATAAATGGTTCTGGCATGAGTTCAAGGCTGAAGTTGATGGATCCAGGGTTAAGTTTAAAGGCAAGGGATTTACTGCTGACAATTATATCGAGGCCAATGGGTCTCAACAAGCAGAAGAGTTGAAAGAAGCGATTGAGGTTTATCAGACAGCTACTGAAGAGGAAGCAGTTAAGACGAGAGAAGAGGAAAAGCTAAAGAGAATACTCCAGGAAGCGATTGACAAGGAGAAGAGTGAGAAGTTGGATAAAAAGTAGGAAATTAACGAGAGTGTAAATAATTTTGTTGAAACTCCAAAAAACAGTTAAGTGGCTGAAAGCCACTAACTGAAAAAAGGAGGAATCAACAAAATGACAAAATTGTTTACCAAAGAACAAGCAAGAGAGTTAGCTAAAAGGAATAAATTT
>JBDREV010000064.1:0-3164 GCA_043819375.1 Candidatus Woesearchaeota archaeon | reverse complement strand
TTCTTATCTTGATGCAGGAACTTACACTACCTCACTAATTGTCTCTGATCTTGAATTTAAAATAACTGATTCTGACGGAAAATCAAAAAGTGAAGAAGACTTAGTGATCACTGTTTTGGATAAGAACGAACCTCCGAAAGTAAACAAAAAGAAAGTCTCTGTTGATGAAGGCAAGCAGATCGATCTTAAAACTATCGTCTATGATCCTAACAAAGATGATTTAAAATTTGTTTTTGAAAAACCTTTTGATCATGATGGCCGGTGGGTTCCTTCTTATCTTGATGCAGGAACTTACACTACCTCACTAATTGTCTCTGATCTTGAATTTAAAATAACTGAAATGATTGAGATTGAAGTCAATGATAAGAACCAGCTTCCTAGATTGATCTCTTCCTTTGCTGATGGCATAACTATGATTGAAGAGAATACCTCTCTCAATGTTAACGTCACTTTTGAAGATTTAGATAACGATCCATTGACTTATCTTTGGAAGCTTGATGATGAGAAGATCTCTCGTAGCAACTCCTTCGATTATCACTTTGATTTTGAGAGTGCCGGGGAGCATGAACTTTCCCTGCTGGTCTCTGATTACAAAGAACAGGTTCAAAAATCTTGGAAGATTATTGTAGAGAATGTCAACCGTGCTCCTATCCTGGATCTTTCCGATTTAACTGTACTGGAAGGGGAAAAAGTAGCACTCCTCCTACATTCTGTAGATGTAGATAATGATACAGTGACCTATGAGCTTGACACACCTCTGCAGAAAGACGGCACCTGGCAGACAGCTTATGAAGATGCCGGTGAATATGAGATCTCTATAACTGCAACTGATGGAGATTTAGAATCAAAAAAAGAGATTACTATCACAGTACTTGATGTAGACCGTGTTCCTGAACTGTATCTACAGAAAGAATATCTTCTTTCTGAAGGAGCAGAGTTCAGTCTGGACATTAAGGAGTTCAGTTCTGATCCAGATGCTGACAAGCTTGATCTGACTGTAGAGAATCTTCCTGAAGGAGCTGATCTTTCTGCTGGAAAGATTGAATGGACTCCTCGCTTTGATTTTGTACAGAGGAAAATAAACTTTTTCAGTAATTTTTTGAATAAGCGCCGGATAGAAAATTATTTTTATACGCCCGATAGAAAAGTTGACTTGCTGGTAATCGCCTGCGGCAAGGAACTTTGTACAAACCAAACAGTTATTCTTAAAGTCAATAATGTCAATCAGCTTCCTAATCTGGAAGGGATGCAGGATATTGTTATAACTGAAACTGAGACTGTTTTGATCAGTCCGCAAGGTTCTGATCCTGACCAAGATTATCTGAGATATTATTTTGAAAAACCACTTAACTCCAAAGGAGAATGGAAAACAGATTATGATGACAATGGGGAGTATCTTGTGAATGTTACTGCTTCAGACGGTAAAAATGTTGATACTCAACAAGTGAAAGTTATTGTCATGAATAAGAACCGCCGTCCGGAGATGGAGATCAAGAAAGATTACTTCAAGATCAATGAGCAGCAAGACCTTTCTTTCAAAGTTGAAGGATCGGATCCAGATCAGGATAATCTCACCATCTATGCAGAGAACATTCCTGAAGGCGCCTCTTTCAAAGAGCAGATCTTTTCCTGGACACCTTCTTTTGATACTGTGCAGGAAAGAAAACCAACCGTCATGAACAATCTCTATTCCAAATCAGATTTTCTGAACAGAAGGCTGAACAAAGAATATCAGCAGTACCTCGTTGACTTCATCACTACAGACGGAGAGTTTTATCTGACCCATCAAGTTTTGATCACTGTCAAGAATGTCAATAGGGAACCAGTAATTACTGGATTCTATCCTCCGAAAGCAATTACCACTACAGTTGGCCAGCCGATCATCTATTCTGTCAACGCCACTGATCCTGATGGAGATAACCTCACTTACAGTTGGAGCTTTGGCTTTTTAGAAGGAACAATCACTGGTCCGGAAGGAATTAAAAGAACTTTCAAGACACCGGGCACCAAGAAGATCAAGGTTGTAGTTAGTGATGGAACTTATTCAGATGAATTTGAGTGGAAGGTTAAAGTGGTCGCTGGAAAGACAGCCGTTTCCACTAATCAAAGTATCAAGAGATAAGCATATTGTCAACAAATAACTTAATATACTATCTTTTCTCAATGATTCTATGCTTGATGAGACAATTTATCTTGCTCTGGAAACGATCCGGATGAAGAAGCAGGCCTTAGTTTTTGTTCCTAGCAGGGCTTCTGCAGAGAAGACTGCTGAAGATATCTCCAATCAGACTAAGCTGATGTTTCCAGAGCTTGCCAATCAGATTCTCAAGGTTTCCTCTACACCGACTAAACAATGTCGGAGATTGGCCAATTGCATCAAGAAAGGAATTGCATTTCATCATGCGGGTCTTTGCCTCCCACCAGGTACTGAAATAATCTTAGCCAATGGTCAAACGAAAAGAATTGAAGAAGTAGTCACTAATTTCAAAAGAGAAGAAAAATCAGAAATAATGACTCTTGATTTGGCTACTCTCAAAATCAAAACTAAAGAGATTGCTGGTGTTTTTGAAATGGATGTTAATGAACCTTTAGTTAGGATCAAAACAAGGTTGGGGAAACAGCTTACTCTTACACAAGAACATCTCCTTTTAACAATTGATGAGCAAAGCACATTGAGGTGGAAAAAAGCAAAGGACTTTCGGACTAATGAGTATTTGGCTAGTACTCGAAGATTGAATATCAAAAAAGATGATGTACCTACAACGATTAATTTGTTAAGAGAAAGTGTTTATGTTTATAATATAAAAGACATCATTAAACAATATGTTCGAGAAAAAAAAATCAAGCAAAAATTATCTAAACTAAGCCGAAAGATATTAAGTAAAGACACAAATATCAACCTTAGATCTTTGAGAGAAATCAATAAAGAATTAGGTAATTGTTTAGATTTGTCAAACCTTGTTAAAATTGTTCACTGTAATAGAGGAAAAAAAACTTTTATTCCTAGGACAATCCCTGCTGAATTTTTAAGATTTGTTGGAATAATCGTTGCTGATGGTCACCTTTCTAAAACAGGTAGCATTACTTTAGAATTAACTGACCTGGAACTTATTGAAGAGTGTGAGAAGATCATTAGGGGTTCTTTTAGTATTGATTGCCAAACA
>JBDREV010000063.1:0-5983 GCA_043819375.1 Candidatus Woesearchaeota archaeon | reverse complement strand
GTAGTGGATTATAATCCTGAGGTGATCAAGAGACTGATCAGACAGGAAATACATTGCATATATGGAGACATTGGAGATACTGAAATTTTAGAAAGGATAGATCTCAAGCAAGTAGCTCTGGTTATTTCCACATCTCCGGATAAGAGGGACAATCTGCTTCTTATTAAAAAAACAAAAGAAGTCAATAAGAAAGCTATGATCTTTGTGACTGCTAACAAAGTTGAGGATGCGCTTGCGCTTTATGATGCCTCAGCAGATTATGTCATTCTTCCACATTTCCTGGGAGGAGATCAGGTCTCATTATTGATAGAAAAATTTGGAAATGATATGGACAAATTGATCCGGCACAAATTTATGCATATAGAAGAACTAAAGAAAAGACAGGTGCTCGGCCATGAACACCCAGTACATCACAATGCATCAGACAGACACTAAATTCATTAAACCCGGTTTACGTATCGGGAAAGGAGGATTGACAGAAGGAGTGATTAAAGAGATCAATATCCAATTAAATAAGAAAAAGGTCTTAAAAATTCGGTTACTGAAGACTGCACACCAAGATTCCGATGAAATAATTAAACAAGTGTTAGAAAAAACAAGAGCTCAACTGCTAAATAAGGTTGGCTTCAGTTTCACGATCCAGAAATCACAAGGTATAAATAAGAGGAGAACAGAGGAATAAACATGATTACCCAAGATGAGATGAGGAAATTTGGCTTTGAGCCAGAGATTGCCGAAGAGGTCAGAAAAGCCAAAGCCTATACCGGAAATGTAGAGCCCATCCTCCGCCATAGGTTAGTGGTTGAGGCTTTTAACATGGCAATTGAAGAACCGTATTTCTGGGTGCTAGAGTATCTTAGGAATTTCTGGGGCTTCCCTGAAATCATTAAGATTACAGATGTATTTTCAGCAGCTGAAAACTCTTCTTTCTTTGGTGCCTCCCAGCAAAGGCTTGGTTTGCAGCAAGACAAAGTAAGTCAGTTCTTGGCAACTGTAGGAAAGATGGTCAAAGAACTGTTCCAGCTAGTTAGAGAGTTGAGAGTTCTTGACGAAAGATTAGGATATTATGCAGATTCTTATGACAAACAGTCAATATCCAGAGAATCCGCTGAAATCACCTTGAAAGGTATATGGGTTGACATGGTAGAGCAAGGTGCAAAAAATCCTGCCTCAGTCTATGGAATGGCTAGAGAAGTGCAGTTTACAACTCTGCCTGATCTGTTCTTCAGCACACACCCAGTAAAACAAGAGGATGTAGATATTGTTGTAGAGACTGACAGAGCACAGTTCAACCGAAAAGTCAGAGAAGTCCTAAAAAGAAAACTACGATCCTTCCTTGCCTGGAAAGAACACACCTATGAAGAATTGAAAAACCGAAGGATTTTTACTCTAAAATATCTCCGGCAGCATTATGAGATCATCCGGATGTATATGTCCTGGGTAAAGCCTTATCTGAAAAATGTCGAAAGACTGACTATGGATCAGGAAAAGACAGAGTCTCCTGACTTGCTGAATGCCTTTGAGTCATCTATGATTGAGATTGAAATCCTTGCAAAAAAACCCCAAAAAATTGTCCACCAATGTGTATTGATAAACTTTCTCTATCGTACAAGGCCAGAGATGAATTACCATCAGGAATATCAGAGAGGCCCATTGCATGTGGGAAAAGTGGACATTAACTTTCGGGCATACTTGTGGGACGATAAAGAGATTGAAAATTATCAGAAGATGCGAGCAAGAGAAGAGTTTAAGCTTTTGGGCATCGTAGATTCCTCAGTTAAAGTAGCAATGGAATCCCTAGGTGATGAACTCATGAGATATCTGAAAGAAGCAGGAGAAGACTTTCAATCCAAACAGAAGGATGACTTGGAAAAAGAGATTGCCAAATCCTCTGGCAGACCTTACACTTCAACCTTCAAGTCCATCCGTCAGTTTGTCAACAATGTCAAGGAGAAGAAAAAAGTCAGAGATGAGGATTGGCAAAGGCAACGCGAAGCCCATGAATCTGAAAGAGAACTGAAGATATCCATGTGGGGCGTCTACCATCATTTTAAGAAACATCATGATATGTTGAACTGGTGAAAAATGCAATTTTACTCTGGTTATCATGCACTCGCTGATGTATATGGAACAATGGACAGAGAGTTCTACCAGCCAGAAAACTCTGATGCTGCGGGTGCAGGAGAGGATAACAAGAGCCTAGGCCTTGGGGTAGGAGACATAGGCATGAGTGTTCCTATGGGCATCTCAGCCCCTAATGTGCAAGGCGTTTATAGTAAGATCCGTTCTGGAGTAAGTAAGATGGAGATCGGATTTCCAGGTGCAATATCAGGAAATAGGCAAGCTCACACCCCAGGAATGTATGGACAGGATCAGAGATTGGCAATGAAAGAACTGGGTATGATAAATGAGGTGGAGTTCACTACCCACGCTGCATATCAGATGATGGGCATGACAGGAGCCATAGAACAAGGCGCTGACTTAATTAAGTTCGACATGAACAGAGCAAGGATGGCCCAGCATGAAGTTGAGAGGGCTGTAGATTTTGCAGCAGATGTTGCTGGCGGGGGCTCTGTGGTAGTGCACACTGGCGAGTATATGAGACCCTTGACTGATATGTACATTGACCCATTTGGCCCAAATCATTCTGTTGGCCCTGATGGTAGAATCATGTTTAAGCAACGAATAACAGAAGATAAAGATGCAAAATTCTACCTGATCGATGACCGAACTGGTCAAGCAATGTCCACGGTCGAGAAGGACAGATTAGTTGCTGTACCAGATTGGAACAGGTACGACACCAAAAATCCAGAGCTATGGGACAAACATGAAGGAAAGTCCTATACAGACGAAGAAGGCAATACAGTTAATCCTGATGACTATATCGACTACAGAGGCAACCTTCGTTTGGATCCTTATGACCCAATTGAAGGAAGAGTCCCTCAATACGATAGGAAGAACGGCAGATTTAGAGTACGATACATGAGCTACGATGACTTTCTGGATGAGGCACATCAGAAAAATGAGTATAAGGAAGAACAGTTAGGTCGTCCTTTATCAATGCATGAAAAAACAACCCAGACTGAGGCCTTTCTCCAAGCCACCTTAGAGACAAATGAAGGCCACTCAAGAGGTTGGGCATTGCAGTATGGCGAGAGAACAGAAGAACATTTACGGGCAATTAACGAAATTAAGAAAGCCATGGTATTCTATGAGCATTTAGATAAAAACATGCCAGAAGATGAGAAATGGAAATTACTGCAACAACAGCATCTCCCCGTTCCCCAAGCCCTTGTTCCACCACCAAATAAGACCCCTATGGAAGTGCTTACAGATGCACTGTCTGGACACGTGAAAGGCCTGGAGTTTGCAAGACAAGCATCAGTCTCTCAGCAGCAGCAGGCAGAGGATACTGCAGAAACAAAAAGACACATTGTTGAGCCCATAAAATATGTTGAGAGGTTTGCAATAAAAGGCTACGCAGAAGCTGGATTACATGCGATGACTAGAACCCTAGATCCTAATAAGCCCGTCTTCTTATCCATGGAGCAGATCTACCCAGAACGTTTCGGAGGCCATCCCCAGGAACTTAGATGGCTAATAGAAACCGCAAGGGAAAAAATGGTAGAGATGTTGACCCAGAAAGAAATTGAATTAGGATTATCTTATGAAGGCAAACCTGCGCTGGTAAAAAATCCAGAGACAGGTACTTTGGAATTGCAGAAACAGCCGAATCCCTGGTACAAGCCGAATATTAGCGTGAATGAGGCAGAAAAACTAGCTGCACAACACATTAGGGCTACTATTGACACCGGACATCTTAATCTTTGGCGAAAATATTTTCAGCCAAGGCCAGGTTCAACTCCTGAGCAAAATGAAGCTGAATTCAGGACATGGTTTTTAACCCAGGTCGAAGATCTCGCAAAAGACAAGATGGTCGGCAATCTACACTTAACAGACAACTTTGGCTATCAAGATGATCATCTGGCTCCAGGGCAAGGAAATGCTCCCTTAAGACAAACACTTGCGATTCTGAAGAAGCATGGTTACAAAGATGCTATTACAGTTGAACCTGGTGCAGATGCCTCAACAGACATATCTGATTTCCACGGATTGATGAAGACCTGGAGATACTTGGGCTCTTCAATCTATGGTATGGGCAGTCCAACATCTGCTCAACAGAAATGGTCTCAGGTCCAATACTCCTACTTTGGCCAGAACCAGCCCCCATACTTTATCTTCGGCGCTTACGCTCCAAGCAACGAGTGGACCCTTTGGAGTCAGGTTCCGATGGAGTAAACAATATGAAAAAATTCACACTGGATTATCAACAGATCAGAAAATCTCCTATCTTAGATATTGCTGCTCGTTTCTGGGAGCCAGAAAGATATGAAGCATTCAGGGTATGTTATGCATCTATGAGAATCATTGATGATCTGGTTGACGACAGAAAAACTCAAGGCGTGCTTTCTGACGCTGAAAAGATAGAGATGACAGAAGTCGTTAAAGATTGGTTGAAAAGTCTAAGTACTCCATCAGATAAATTCAGAAAACAACTTTTAGAAGTGATAAAAAAATTCCAGATTCCCCTTACTCCTTGGCAGCTCTTTGGAGAAGCTATGATCTACGATGTAAATAATGACGGATTCAAGAATTTCAAGGACTATATCAGCTATGCTGAAGGTGCAGCAGTTGCCCCTGCATCAATTTTTATGCATCTATGCGGTGTGAAAAAACAAGATCAAGGATTCATTCCGCCGGGTTTTGATATAGTGGAAGCAGCTAGACCAATCGCCCTCTATGCATATTTGGCCCACATTATTAGGGATTTCCAAAAAGACCAGAATGATAATCTAAGTTTTTTCGCAGATAATTTAATTGCTAAAAGTGGCTTAAAAAAATCACAATTAAAGGAAATCGCTGAGGGCAGTAAAATACCATTAAAGTTTCGATCACTTATGAAGATATATCTTTCATATGCTGAAAACTATCGAAAAAAAGCCAGAAAGATGATAGACAAATTGAGCCCCCATCTTCAACCCGAGTATCGATTAAGTATAGAGATCATCTATACACTTTATCTTCAAATCCTTGAGCGCATTAACGTTAAAAAAGGTTCCTTCACAACCAAAGAGCTAAATCCCACTCCGCAAGAAATTAAGGAAAGGATAAGACAGACAATTTCTGCTTTTAGCTGAAGAAGTTTTAAATAATCCTCAACTATTTTCCAGTATATATGCAAAAAGAAATCATCAGGAAAAAGTATAATGAGTTCGCATTCAAATATCGTTATGGTGAAGAGCTAATATATTTTATATTCGGATTGAATAGACTTAGAAAAGCGCTTCTTAGGAATGCTACAGGAAAGGTATTAGAGATTGCTGTTGGGACAGGTGCAGGTCTCCCTCTATACCCAAAGAATTGTGAAATAACTGCCATTGACCTAAGCCCCAAAATGCTGCAATACGCAAAAAAAAGAACAAAAAGAAATATTACCTTCAAAGAAATGGATGCAGAGAATCTCTCCTTCAAAGAAAATACTTTTGACAGTGTTGTTGACACTTTAAGTTTATGCACATTTCCAAATCCCATAAAAGCCTTGAAGGAAATGGCTAGGGTTTGCAAACCCAAAGGAAGCCTTCTCCTCTTGGAACATGGAAGAAGTGACAAAGATTGGTTAGCGCGATTCCAAGACAGAAGAGCAGAAAAGCACGCACAACCCTTAGGGTGTAATTGGAACAGGGAACCACTTGAATTGGTGAAAAAAGGAGGATTAAAAATTCTTTATTATAAGCGTACTTTTTTTGGAATGTTCCATATCATCAAAGCAACTAAATAAAATTGTATAATTCCAAAATAATGTGACACTTTCTTTGCACAATTTCATTTATAAATTTTATAAATCAAACACCCTACCACAGCCATCCTTGATTTGTCGCCTAATTTTGAAATCAACAGCTAATCTTTAGTCGACAAAACGTAT
>JBDREV010000062.1:0-3248 GCA_043819375.1 Candidatus Woesearchaeota archaeon | reverse complement strand
GCCTTGTCCATAGGATCTTTTCTGATAACCATTATTTTTCTTGCATTATCCATGTTCTTGCCTCATACGTTTAAGGATTTCATTTATCATTGGTTGACTGATATTGAACTTCTTGGCTAATTCTGCTTGAGTCATCTCGTTTCTCTTATCCCAGATATGCTTATTTCTTTCTTGGATCTGCTGAGCATGAGATTGTCGTTTGTCTGACTCTAATGTTTGTAACTTTTGTTTGAGTTTGGTTACCTCTTCTTTCTCTTTCTTTTGTTGATCATCCTTTTCCTTCAACACTTTTATTTTCTGCATCTTTGATTCCATCGCATTCTTGATACAGTCCTTCTTGATTGCTTTCATTCGTAAAACCAATTCTGAATATTTGTTCATTTCTTCAGGATAGTATTTCTCAAAGAGTTGGTCATATTTGTAATAGGGTTCTTTGTGTGGCCAGGGAGAGAACAAGCACTTGAATGGAAATCCTTCTTGGAACGCTACAGGGAGCTGATGGATCCCTCTAACAATGAAATGATTGAATTGAAGTTCCTGGATGGTCTCAATCAGGCCTCTATCATACATGAATATTTGTTTTAGATTCAGAATATCAGTCTCACCATCAATAGATCCAATAAATGTTTCTGTGAAGGCATTGCTTCTTAGTAGGCTCTTATTGATTCCAGAGAAACTTTGGCTTGTGCTTATACTGGCAATATTGTTCGCTCGAAAAGAGGTATTAAGATGATGGGTGATTTCCCTGGCGAGTACAGCTTTATAGCCAATCCTTGAATAGCTTGAAGGAACAATATCTTTGATCTCATCCAATATAATCAGGATAGGATACTTGCTTTTGTGTGCATGTTCTACAATCTGGTTGAGCAACATCAAAGTAACAAAGTCCTTAGTCTTTTGATCTTTGATATACCTTGTAGTGAATATCTTGATAGTGTCTTGAGAATCAAACAGTTCCTTCTTGAAATCCAGATTCAAATCAAATAGTCCAGGCATAAGAAACATGTGTGTTTGGAACCTGTTGAATATTCGTGCCAGTTCATCAATATTTTTTACACTTCCTGTACTTGTCCCACTTAGGCCAAACAGCTTAGGATCTGGCATCTTTGTCTCTTGAGATCCAGCTTTTTCAGTTCTTCTTTCAATCATCTTCTCAACATCCAATAGCAAATCCCATAATGTCTTGTCTGGTTTCATTGAAGTCAATGCAGAACCAATAAGCTCTCTTGTTGTTTTATCTTCCGTATCTTCAATTAAAAAGCGTATCTCTGAGTCACCCAAGGCATTAACAGGAAGAGTATATAATCTCATTTCAGGTATCTTAGTATTTGGTATGTCAAAGGAAAATGGATGAAACACTTTGATGTCCGCTTTTACTGCTTCAATTCCCTGTTTTACTAATCCCTTTCTTTGATACGATGCCATAATCTCTGGTGGCATACCGATGAATCCCAATTCTAAGAGGTTTTTTACATCATTGATACAGATTACAGTGAATCCATTTCTCCAGTAGCTGTATATTCCTCTTTCAAGTGCAAGTGTTTTCCCATGTCCACTCTTGGCAACTATCAGTGTTTGCTTTAGAGGGATATCTCTACTGTTTTTCTTTTTTAATACAATTCTATCTACTATCTCCTGGACAAATTCCATATTATGATCTTATCTCCGCACTTGTTGGCTTCTTTGATTTATCTTGAAAATATTCATGAGGTATAGAGAGATTCTTGAGGGTAGTAGTAGCATCTATCAAAGTGTATAATGCTTCATAGATGACATCAAGATTATCGACAATATCAGCATATTCCTTCCTTGCTTTTAGGAATCGATAATCGACTATCTTTTTCTCTTTTGATATAGACTCATCATCTAATGAGAGCAAGTGAAAGTTTATTTGAGAGGCTTTCTTTCCAATATCCTTGAGGATTTTGAGTTTTTGTTCAGTTTTGTCTTTCCATCGTTTTCTAAGAGGATCTTCTCCTAGTCGTGCAAGAAGTTTCATTACAATCTCATAATCTATCAAGATGCCCCTGCCTGTTGTATCAATGGAAGCTTTTGCTAACCTGTACAAGATATTCTGCCTTGTAAGTTTTGAGAAATCTATTTCTCCTTCCTGTTTCTCTTCTTCATCACTCATACGGATCCCTCACTAACCAGGTTGCTGGTGTATCAAGCTTGATTCGGAAATTTTTTTCTTGCTTCTCAGATGCAATGCTTAATGCTTCAAGTATTATGTTTGTGTTTGTTGAAATCTCTTTGAGGATTTTTGAAAAGATTTGTTGACGCAATTTAGCATAGGCATTTCTAACTCTATTCTGATATGACCTTTGTGCTTCTTCCTTTTCTTTTGCTGTTTGTAAAATTGCCTGAGAAAGCAGGTTCCAGTAATACTGTTTGAGATACATTTTCAGTTTAAAATCTGAATTATTATTCAATTTTGGATTATCATTGAAATAGGATGCTAGTCTATAAGCTCGATACCACTGCATAAAACAATAGCCTTCTTTCTCATAAGTTTCCAGCGATTTTTCAACCATCATCTTTATTATCATGCTTATCCTCCTTCTCAGGTTCAGTAAGATCGAGGTCAAGTGAATCTATCTCAAAGTTGAGAAGTTTCAATATCCTCAAGGAATAATTGAAGAGATTACGTGAGAGATATTCATACCTTGTTTTGAGCCTTACCTCCAAATCAGAATAGCTCTTCAGATCAGAATTAAGGTCTCTACTTGGCACTTTATCTATAAGAATCTTGATTGAATCATACTTCTTCTGTGTCTTGAGATACTTTGCATAGGCGATATGTGTTGTATTTACATATCTATGAAACTTGTACTCATCAACATAATTCAAAACAAGATAAAAGATCCTCATCAAAGCGTCATTGTCTTCTGTATCCATGTACTTCTTTAGGAGTCTGCTTAGTAAAATCCTTTCATAGCTCGACAATTTTGAATTTTTCTTCAATTTTAATGAGAGATTTAGTTCATCGTTCATTTTTTCCTCCCTGCAACACTTGAAACACTTGCAACATCAAAACTAGTAACAGCTTTTTTGACATAGTAACCATTACATGGTTCTTTGTTTCCCCTGTTTTAAGTGATGCAAGTGTTTCATTATTCATGATCTGCCACCTTCTCTTCAGGTATGGGTGTTGCAAGTGTTACACCTTTCTTCTTATTCTCACAATATCGGTAGGCCTGTTTTACGATCTCTTTCCCGAGTTTTGTTAAGCTTCCATCTCGTTTCTG
>JBDREV010000061.1:0-2065 GCA_043819375.1 Candidatus Woesearchaeota archaeon | reverse complement strand
CTTCTGCACCTTTTCCAGTCATCGCGGTAATGGCAATATTTCTCAAGTGCTCATCATCATCAAGTGTGACTGTTTCAGCCATCTCTTGCAGCAGTCTCTGTGCTTCTACTTCTGCCAGACGATAGCCTTTAGCTAATACTGCTGGATGGATCTCCTGATCCAACAGGTCTTCTGCTTTTTTGAGCAGTTCACCAGCTAAAACTACTGCTGTGGTGGTTCCATCTCCCACAGCATCTTCCTGTGTTTTGGCAACTTCGACTACCATCTTAGCAGCAGGATGTTCAATATTCATCTCATTAAGAATTGTCACACCATCATTAGTGATAGTTACATCACCCATCGCATCTACAATCATCTTGTCCATCCCCTTTGGACCAAGTGTAGTCCTTACTGCTTGCGCCACAGCCTTGGCTGCAGCAATGTTATTTCTCTGGGCTTCTCTCCCAGTAGTCCGCTTAGTATCTTCAGGCAAAATAAAAATTGGTTGAATATTGTTTGACATGTTTTCCACCCAGAATTTTTGTGGGTGGCAGTTTTATAAACTTTGTGGAATTTAAAAATTCCACAGACACAGGAAACCCGGTTTACTGGCTTCGTATGGAAATCTACCATTGTATCACCATAATCTTTATTAACCTCATTTCCATCTTAAAATAGGGTGGATTAAGTGTCAGCACAAATAATTTTTCTGGGTACTGCTGGAGGCTCTGCTGTGACTTCCAGACAACTACGTTCTTCAGGAGGTATTGTCTTACAGGTAGAAGATACCCAATTTCATCTTGATCCCGGTCCTGGCGCTCTCAACACTGCCAAAGAATATGGTGTCAATTTAAGAGCTAATACAGCCATCCTAGTCTCTCATGCCCATCTTAATCATTGCAATGACCTTAATGCAGTGATTGAAGCGATGACACTTTCAGGGTTAGATAAAAAAGGGGTACTGATCGGCAGCAAATCTGTGATCAAAGGAACTGACAACCAGCACCCATTCCTCACTAAATACCACCAGAATCTGTTGGAAAAGACTATTGTCTTTGAGAAAGGGCAGAAAGTGGCTGTAGAATTGGTAGAGATCCATGCTCTTACTTTAGAACATACTGATCTTGATGCAGTAGGGTTCAAGTTCTTCTGTCCCAGATTCACTTTATGCTATTTACCGGATACCAAGTATCATAAGAAGCTGGTTGAAGAGATCCAAGGCTCTGATATTATGATCATCAACACAACTTATCCCGGAAACAAAGCCCAGAACCTCAATCTTGATTCTGATTCCGTGGTCAAGATTCTGGAAAAGGTCAGGCCCAGATTAGCCATAATCACTCATTTTGGCATGGAGATGCTCAAGGCAGATCCGATTGTGGAAGCCAGAGATATCCAGAGAAAAACCAATGTTCAGACCATTGCTGCCAAAGATGGGATGATCATCTCTCCGGAAGCTTATTCTGCTCGTTCTCCTCAGCACAGGCTGAGTAATTTCTATCAGTGAATTGAACAAAGTTTTTTAACCGAAAGATTTTTATATTAGGTAAGACATATCTTACTTAACATGGATATTGCTATAACAAGAATGAGTTCAAAGGGACAGATTGTTATCCCTTCTGAGATGAGAGAGGATATTCGTGAAGGAGAAAAGTTTGTGGTAATCAGAGCAGATAAACAGCTTATCCTTAAGAGTGTAGAAGACTTCGGAAAAAACATCCAGGAAGATTTAGAGTTTGCTAAACGGACTGAAGAAGCTTGGAAAAAATATGAACGCGGAGAGTTTGAATCGAAGACAGTTGACGAATTCTTGGATATTATAGAAAAATGCTGAGTATTGAGTATGATTCTAAATTTCTTAGTATCATCAAAAAGATCAAAAACCAAGCTGATAAAGAAAAAGTCAAGAAACACATCAAGAAGATTATTGAAACTCCGGAGATAGGGAAACCGATGAAATTCGCCAGGAAAGGTACTCGAGAAGTTTACATCAGTCCTTATCGTCTATCTTATGTATATATTAAAGAAGAGGATAAGTTAATTTTCTTAGATCTTTACCACAAGGATGAACAATAAATCCACATCG
>JBDREV010000060.1:0-5091 GCA_043819375.1 Candidatus Woesearchaeota archaeon | reverse complement strand
TTAGAATTAGGGATTGATATCGGTTATCTAGACCTAGTCTTATGTTTGGGTTCTCCTAAATCAGTGGCCAGATTTATGCAGCGAGCGGGCAGGGCTGGCCATAAATTGCATAGCAAAGTCAAAGCCAAATTAATTGTGATGGACCGAGATGATTTGGTTGAGTGCTCTCTATTACTAAAAGCAGCCATCGAGAAAAGGATTGATCGGGTAGACATTCCCAAGAATTGCTTAGATATCCTCAGCCAGCAGATCTATGGGATGATCATCCAGGAGCAGATGCATATTGATGAACTATATCAGCTGGTCAAAAGAAGCTATTGCTATCACAGTCTTAATTACGGAGATTTTGAAGAAGTGATTAAATATCTAGCGGGGGAATATATCTCCCTGGAGGATAGGTATATTTTCGCCAAGATCTGGCGGGATAAAGAGACAGGAATGTTGGGCAGAAGAGGAAAGATGGCTCGGGTCATCTATATGACTAACATCGGCACCATTCCAGATGAAAGTTTTGTATTAGTGAAAATTGGAGAAAGAACAGTAGGTAAGATCGATGAAGGTTTCTTAGAAAAATTAAAGTCGGGAGATGTCTTTGTTCTAGGTGGAGAGGTCTATGGATTTAAGTTTGCTGGGGGCATGACCGCTCAGGTTACAGCCTCTCCTAATCGGCCGGTGAATGTTCCTTCTTGGTTCTCTGAGATGCTGCCTCTCTCCTTTGACCTGGCCATGGAGATCAATAAGTTCAGAAGATTGATGGACGGAAAGTTCAAGCGGAAATTAAGCAAAGAAGAGATCCTTGAGTCAATCCAGAAATATCTTTATGTGGACAAGAAAGCTGCTGAACAGATCCACAACTATTGCTATGAACAGTATCAGTTTGCCGGCCTGCCTTCTGACAAGAAAATCCTTATTGAACATTTTACTGATCGGGACAGGAGATACATCATCTTCCACACTTTGTTTGGCAGGAGAGTAAACGACTGTTTTTCTAGAGCAATGGCTTTAGCTATCGGCAGGCTGCAGCATCGTGATGTGGAAGTGGGTATCACAGATAATGGCTTCTATCTCTGTACCAGCAAAAGTGTAAACGTGATCAAGGCTTTGAAAGCTTTAGAGCCTGTCCAGTTGAGGAAGATACTAGAACAAGCTATCGAGAAAAGTGAAGTGCTCAGTAGAAGGTTCAGGCATTGTGCTGCCAGGGCCTTGATGATTCTGCGCGAATACAAAGGAAGGAAAAAAAGGGTGGGCAGACAGCAGATCTCCAGCAAGATCCTGATGAATGCGGTCCGTCGGATCTCAGAAAATTTTCCTATCCTTAAAGAAGCTCGTCGTGAAGTTCTGGAAGACCTAATGGACATTGATAAGACCCAATGGGTCCTGGAACAGGTAGGCAAGGGAGAGATTGCTATTGAAGAGGTCTATACCACAGTTCCCAGCCCCTTTTCATTTAATCTGGTTCTAGGAGGTTATTCTGATCTGATCAAGATCGAAGAGAAGCAGGAATTCCTGAAAAGGATGCACGAGATGATCCAGGCCAAGATTGCCTTGGGAAAGAGATAGGACTAAACAGGAATTATCACTGCATGTTTCTTAAAGCCGCTGTTCCATAATTCAAACTGGGCTGCCTGTTCAATCCGTTTAGTTTCCTCTGTAAGATGATAATCTTTAGAGATCTCTTCTTGTTCAACATAAAGATAACTGGGATGATCAGGACCGATATATGGCTGCGGTCAAGAGTTACTTGGGGCAGATTAAAGATTTGAATACACTCTGGAAGATGAGTTGATTGAGATTGATAGTAAGCAAGTTCCGTAGAAACTCCTGCTCCTCTTTTCAGAACTAATTTCTCAAGTGCTCTTAGGTGAAGCATCTGATTGATCTGCTGGTCTATATACAACTTAAGACTTTTGTCACTTCTCCAAGAAGGATCAACATCAACCATACGGACAAAAAAGAGTTCGTAATTTTTATAAAAAAGATGGGCAGTGTACACTCCTTGAGAGTCATTTTGTCCCAAGATAGATTCTAATTCATTCTTTGTTCTTTTGTGATTGTGTGCAACGACATAGATCTCTTTAGGATCCTCAAAAAACTCATCACTCTGCTCAACAAGAAGGTGTTGATGGCTTTGTTCGATGATATGGTAAAGTCCTGATTCATCTAATCTATCAGCAATAAACTGAGTCATTTGATTTTTCTGTTTTCTGGATACCATGGTTAAAACAATTGTGGATTGAGCTTAAATTCTCCTTCAGACAGGATCACAATCCCGTTGGGAAAAATCTTCTTAACTCCTTTGTTGATATTTTCAATCAGGCTGTCAATATTTTTCTCCCTATCTTCTTCTACTTCTTGGATGCAGTCATACCTGATTCCCCCTATCTCTAGAGTCAATTTTAATTTCCCATTTTGGTAAAATCTGGAGATTCTCTTACAGTCTTCAATCTCTCCGATTACATTCTTGTTTCCTAAGACAAAATCAACATCAACTTGATAAGCGCTTCCCGGATTGATCTGACCGATAACTTCTTCTAAAAAATGCTGATAATCTTTTACTTTTGTATACTTTGTAACCATTATCAGTTAGTAAAAATACATTTTTATAAATCTTTTTGTTTTGCCGGAGAAAAATTGAAGTGTGCAGGGTCATAGGAAATGTCACCCCTACCACTTTGATTGATTGAATTTCACTCCATTTATTCTTATCTGTAATGAAAAATATACTTCCGCAGGAGTTTTCATGTGTAAACTCCTGTGGGGTCTAATCTGATTATATCTATATCTAAAGAGTTCATAATCTCCATTACAATAAAGGATATCTCCTTTATGTGTCCCATGAAATCTTTCTACTTTGCCTGCCGTTGTTGGTTTGTGGATTCTAGAACGGATATGTCTTATTCCTTTCTTCTCACACCATCGATCAAATTCAGAGCTATTTCTCCATATCCCTCCAAATTCAGTTCCATTGTCAGTCAATATCTCTCTTGGCAGACCATGTATCTTGAACAGCTGTTCAAGATAATTGATGACTATTCTGGTCGTCAAGGTCTTGAACCTCTTTAGTCCGATACAGTATCTGCTGCAATCATCCAATACTGGCAAGATCCAGCTGTCATCAGGTAATTTACTTCCATCCATTTGCCACAAGCTGTCTGGATGGTCTCTTTGCCATTTTACCCAATGAATCCTTCGGTTTTCTATTTTACTCCCTCTTGAAAGTCCTTTGGACTTGATTATGCGCTTTATTGTACTCTCAGAACATTCAAACTTAAATACATTCTTGATTATTGGAGCTCCCCATCCGGTCTTCTTCCTAAACTCAACAACCCGTCTTGTATTCCTCCTGTTAACCGCCATAGGGGGAACAGGCGGATTTGGAAAATGAGGACCACTCCAAGAAGGTTCAGATAAGCGTTTCTTCCAACGCTTTAAGGTTCGAATACATATCTTTGTCTTGTAGTGGTCTTCCAGGTATTTTTGAACTTCAGAATGATTCCACTTATTTCTAAGGTAAAATTTCCTCAAATCGTTTATGATCAATGGATTTTTCAGTTTCATACACCCCGATTAATCCTTGCGGATTAAAAGGGGGTGACAAATCCATTGAACCTACACACGGAGAAAAATTGAAGAATAAAAAAATAAAAAACTTAGTCCTTAGCTAAATGTATCACAGCCTTGATGCCCACAATGATCACGCTAGGCATGATAAAGGCTAAGATAGCACTAAGAACGCTGACCAAATATTTACCGATCATCTGTAATTGGCCTAAGTTATTGCCGCCTAAACTGACTACAACCACAATTGCCGTGACATACAGCACATAATCTTTGGTCTCATTGGGAGTTATGTTAAAGAACCCCACAATAATTCCCATCAGGATCAAGACACTTGTCAAGATAGCTGCTAGGTTGGCAGGCAACATTGTCGAAATCAAACCTAAAATCAGGGCGATTATAATTCCGACAGTAAAAGAATACGCAATTAATTTATTTGTAATTCCTTTCATTTAAATCCCTCCTTAATTTTTTAATAAGAAAGATTTGTTTGTTTAAAAAGCTTTCTTTGTAAAACATACACCCTAAAAGTGATTTTAAAGGGCAGCTGAAAGAGAGATATTTTTATATAGTTCTATTATTTATAGATTGATTATTGTTTTAAAAGAGGTCTTAAAATGAAGAAGTACTGTTTATTATTGGGCTTGACCCTGCTTTTACTGATCGGCTGCCAGAAAGAGATGGCTGAACTGCCAACCCCAGAAATACCTACTACACCCACTGGAGCTGCTCAGGAACTACCAGTGGTAGAAGTTCCACAGCAAGAGATTCCCACAATTCAACCACCAGCTGAAATTCCTACTGAAGAGATTGTTGAATCTGCTGGCAAAGTTCATACTGTAGAAATCAACAAGACTGGTTTCATCCCTAACAGCCTGACCATCAAACCAGGAGATACAATCAGATGGGTTGTGATCAGAAATGGAACATTAAACAAAGCCATGATCAATGGGGCCCAGCTCTGTATTGATGTCAAGAGCGGCATCTTAAATGCAGGAGAAAGCTTTGAATGGACATTCAATGAGCCATTGAGATGTAATATTGTGGATGGGATAACTACTGCGCAATTGTTTAGGCTGACTGTGGAATAGATCAAACAACCTTTCCCGCAAAGATATTATGTTTATCACGGATAAGCTTTATTCTTACTTTTTTATTGATCTGGGCATTGCAGTTAGGGATAGAGATAGTCCGTTCTTTGGCTACTGCGATCCTGGAATCAGGAAAACGATCAGAACAGACCACAACTGCAGTTATCTCCTCATTGGTACGGAATGGCTTCTCCAATTTAGGTGCATATTCAATGCCAAAATCTGCCGGTGAAAGAATTAACTTGATTTGATATTTCTGTTCCAATTCTTTCAGCAGATCATAGAATCTGTCCCAAGGCCAGGGCTTGGCTGGATTCCTGCCAGTCTTGTAATAGAGAAAATTTTGGATACCTAAAGGAAGATCGTGCTCTTTAGCAAACTTGATCAGTTCTTCCAACTGCCCATCATTGATTCCCGGCACGATTAAAGGGGTCAGGAGAAT
>JBDREV010000059.1:0-15545 GCA_043819375.1 Candidatus Woesearchaeota archaeon | reverse complement strand
TGTTCATCCCCACACCTGCTAATTCACTGATCCGAAAGTCAACTCCTTTTTTGATTGATTTTCCACATTGCGGACAGCGCCAGTTCAAGGTAATGGCTTCCTTAGGCTCAAAGAAAGTCAGACAGCCGCTGCATCTGGTCTTGTGATATTTACCTTCTAGTGGGTTAAAACCAACATTCAAGACAGATTTCCTGCCCTTTTCTCTCTTCAAAGCCAAAGCCAGTTCAGAAAAACTGATTTCTGACATCAGAAAAGTGTTGAATTCTCTGCCTAGCTTGTTAGGCCAAGGACTATGTGCATCTGAGTTACTTAAAAAAGTCAGGTCATGCAGTTCCGAGATCTGGTCTGCCATCAAGGTATCTGCACTTAACCCTAATTCCAGGAAATGAACATCCCTCCATCTATCTCCATAGCATCTTTTGTAAGAATCAAATTTGGAATAGATCCCAAAATAAGGGGTGAATCCATGAGCCGGGCCTAACAAACATCCTGATTCAGAACAGATCTCAGCAATCTCTTCACCATTCAGCCAGATCTTCGGCCTGCCGTCAGAATCTAGGTTCTTGCATTTGGCCTTGAACTTCTCTCTCACTTCTTCCACTTTGGAGAAGCTGGGGAAGAGGATCAGGTGATGCACCCGATTAGCATCCTCAATCTCTGTCTGCAGAATAAATTTCGTCCCGTTGGGATGTTTTAAGATTCCTTCACTCTCCTGCTGAAGTTGCTCTTTGACCAGTTGGATCCATTTTCCGTTAAGAATATCCGCTGTTCCCACCAATTGCAGACCTTTCAGAGGAGCCTGCTCTCCGATAGATTTAGGGATCATCTGGGAACTGACGGCTGCGGAATATAATCCATGCATATGCAGGTCTGCAGTCACTCTGATCAGATCGGACATAGTCAGAAGTAAAAATAAATCATTTATTAAATTATTGATAAATATAACGAAAACTCGCTGCTCGGAACTACACACCGCCTAAATGCTGTGGTTTTACGCTCCTCGCTAAATCGCAAGTTTTCGGGATTGAAAACTGCGCACTGAAGTGCGGGTTTAAACCATAAGCAGTTTTCAATAAAAAGAATTATTTACTCAAGTACTCAACATACTTACACTTGCCGCAGACCCATCTGTCTTTATGCTTGCCCATAAAGATGCCTTTGCCGCATTTGGGGCAGTTTCTGTTTTTCCTTTCAATCTTATCTCCTGAGACAGTATAAAGCTCACCCAGTTTCTTGCCTGGTTTTTTTACTTTCTGTTTAGTATCCTTCTTTGGTGCTTTTTTTGCTCCGCCTTTCTTTGCCATCTTTATTCGCCTCCTTCCTTCTTTTCAGAAGGAGTTTCTTTTTTCTTCTCTTCAGTCACAGCTTTGCTGGGACTTGGAGGAACTTGTTCTTCTTTAGCAGCTACTTCCTTGGCTTCTTGCTCTTTCTTTCTGGCCTCTTCTGCTTTTTTCTTTTCTTCTTCTAGTTTTTTCTTTTTGTGCTTAGTGAGCACTTCTACATTATCCATGGCCGTTTTATCTTGATAAGCTACAGTCAGAAAATCAGCTTCATGATGACTGAACTTGGGATAGATATGCTTGACAACAGTCAGTTTTTTATCTGCCTTCAACTCTGCTGCCAGCGCTTCTTTAAGAACTTCATTTGAAGGAGTAACGCCCTCATAAAAGACCTTTCCTTCCACTTCAATTCTGTTTAACAGTTTATTTTCTCTTTTCTCTCGGATTTCGATTTTCATGATCATTTCACCTTGATAGCGTATTCTCCTTTGACTTTCACACCAATTTTTTCTGCAATCATAGATTTATTAACATCGTTGACAAATAACCTTCCCTGCCAGCTGGTACTGAAATTATCTCCTTTGCAGATTGGACAAACATTTCCTTCTACCAGGAGCTTACATTTTTTACATGCCTTTTTCTTACTCATCTTTCTTATTCTCCTCTACTTTATTTTCTGTCAGCTCTATCTTGCCCAGGCCTTCTTGGCGCATGGTCAAACCAATTTTTGGGTTATTCATATCCTTATAGCTTACTGCAATGATCCTGGCTCGGCATTTATCGTTGACTTTTAGGCTTTTACCGCCTTTTTTTCCTTGCAATACTTTGTCCTTACTGAAAGAGACAAAGTCATCCATACTCTGGCTGATGTGCACAATTCCTTCTGCCGCTCCAATCTCCATGAATGCTCCGAAATCTACAATATCTTTGATTCGGCCATAGACAATCTCGTTCATCTCTGGCTTTAAGGTCAGCAATTCAAATTCTGCTTCATAATATCCTGCTCCGTCTCCCGGAACGATGATCCCTTCTTTAGTGTCTCCAACATCTAGGACATTGATCACTAATCCTAATTCTTTGGAGATATAATTGTCATAGGTTTCTTTGACATTTTTCAGCACTGCTTCTTTCTTGCTGAGGTTGAACATACTAGGTGGAACTCTGATGAAATCCTTAACTCTTATCTTATAGAACATTTTAGATGTAATTTTGTCAGATTATTTATAAATGTTTTGTTAAGCTGAGAATAAAAAAAAGTTTCCGCGATTTTTTGGGTTAGAGTTGGGTAAAAATAGTGTGTATGTAGTTCATCCCCACACAATCATCTTCTTCTGCCTGATGGTCAGCACTTCAGCACCCTTTTCTTTGATGCGTCGCTTTAGCTCTTTGTCTTGTGTAACCACGATCTTCCCTTCCTCAGCCATCTTCACTAACAGATCATCAACCTTCCCTGCCTCCGTATCAATCTTCCTAACTCCTTTCTTATCCAGAATATCTAAGGCCAGTTTTGCCTGCAGCTTGTATTTGCCAGCCTGTTCAGAAATGATCCCTTTGAGTTCATCAACAGTCTTATCTAAGATCACCACCTTATAGCTAAAGTCACACAGTCGATCCAGTTCTGAGAACAGATCTATCTTGAACTGGCTGATAGCCATCAATGTGTTAGTATCTAAAATGATTATCTTCATCAAACATGTTAATAAAACTGATTATATAAATTTTCTTGATATAAACGCGTAAAACAAAAGCTATAAATAACCTCTTTCTATATTGATATCATGCAAATCATCATCTTTAAACTGCTCTTGGCGTTACTAGCCTCTTCCCTTTTTGGCTATCAGCGGCAGAGAGCTCATAAACCAGTTGGGTTTGGAACTTTTATCTTTGTTTGCTTGGGCTCCTGCGCTTTAGGGGTTATCGCTTACGCCCTTCCTAACTCCCTCCCTCTGCTGGGTGCAGTGGTTACAGGAATCGGTTTTTTGGGTGCTGGCGCTTTGATCAGGGGAGCAGACCGTGTCTTTGGCTTCACTACTGCCGCTTCACTGTGGTTATTTGCCATCTTAGGACTAATAATCGGAA
Organism: Candidatus Woesearchaeota archaeon; assembly: GCA_043819375.1. GTDB lineage: Archaea > Nanobdellota > Nanobdellia > Woesearchaeales > GW2011-AR9 > JBDREV01. The sequence continues at coordinate 12,186 of JBDREV010000059.1, read as the reverse complement.
TTGGTGAATACTTGATTGGAGGAATAATCTATGGCTCTGTTTGGTTGGTGATTGTTTCTGATTATTTTTTGGAAAAGAAAGGTCTTGGCTCTTACCAGACCAGACTGACTATCACTACCAAAAAGATTATTGGTGAAAATGAGATTCGCAGCAAGATCTTTTCTTACACTAAAAGACACAAGTTGCTCGTCGCAGAGATTAATAAAGAGACCAATGAACTGCAGGTAACCTATTTGATTGAAGGCGGAAAGGATAATCTTAACAAGATGATTAGAAGCCTTTATAGTGAGGAATGGTTCAAATCGGCCAAGATTGAGTGAATGCTGACTTATTTTGAAGGAAGTTCTACTTTGATAAATTTCTTGCTTAACTTAGCGATAAAAGTAGATAACACCAAAGAATAGATGATGAATAAGATTCCTAGATCAAACAATTCGCTGCTTCCTACTCCCGTTGAGATCAAGATAAACAGGACTGTAGCTGCTGCCACTCCCTTAGAAGTGTTCAAGGAGATGAATAATTTTTCTTTAACATCTCTTTCTTTCTGTTTCCTGAAGATGAAGAACACTGCTCCGGCTCTGACTAGTAAGTAGATTACAAATAAGATCGCTACTTTCATATAAAACATGATTGAGGTTGGCAGGATAATAGATACTCCCAGCAGCAAAAACACCAGGATCTCAAAGAGAGTAGAAAAAAGGTGCCCGAAAGTCTGCAGGGTCTCTTTTTTCTTGATATAGACATTTCCGAACATCAATCCTAAAGCTGTAACCGCTAGTACTCCATTTCCCTTTAAGCTTTCAGCCAAGACGTAAGTCAGCAGAGCAGAGACTAGCAGGGCAACAGGGGTGAGTACATCTACATATTTTCCTCTTAAGATCTTAAACATTACCAAGAATACGACAATTCCCGCACCTACACCTGTGACAATCTGCTGTAAAAAAGGTACAACCTGCTCCAAGAACTGACTGAAAAAGTTGCCCCAAGAGAAAGATTTGCTAAATTCAATCACCATGAAAGGTACAATTACGGTCAAAGGAGTATTGATGATGGATTCCCATTCTAGAAAAGAGATTGCCCGATGTTTCATTCCACTCAGCACCATCAACACCCCACTGGGATCTGTTCCCAACATCATTGAAGAGAACAGGAAACTTACCCACCATTCCAATCCTAAAATCAATTTAGTGGCTACTGAAACTACAATCAGGCAGCAGAACATAAACAACAAACTGAGTTCCAGGGCCTTTCCAGTCTCCCTGGCAATCATCCGGAAATGGAATCTAGAAGTGGAATCAAAGACGATCATAATCAAGGCAATAATCGCGATAGAAGTTAGGAAATCAGTAGAAAAATTGACTATTTTTTCGCCGTTGATCTTAAAATAAGAGATCAATAGCCCAGCCACAATCAACACCAGCACATTGGAGATCTTGATCCTTTGACAAAGATAAGTCAAGATCAAGCCAACTAGTAGCAAGATAGAAAGTGAAGTAAGTATCTCTAATGCCATCTGAACCTCTTTTGGAAAAGAAAAAGAATAATCATTAATAAATCTTTGCAAAGTTTTTTATAAACCAGTTTCTTACCTCTAAAGATGAAAAAGAAGGTGGTTGTAGTTGGAGATATCACCCTTGACTTAGTTTCTTCAGTGTTAAAATCACTGCCTGAAGAAGATACCGAGACTTCTACTGAATTCACCCCTAAAGTGGGTGGGCAGGCAGCCCATTGTGCTCTTGGATTGGCACACTTAGGTATAAACACTTATCTCTATGGCTGTATCGGCAAAGACCCGCGTTCAGAACTTATTCTCCATAAACTGAAAAAACAGCAGAACCTCGAACTACATCTGCAGAGAAAACAGAAGACTGCTTTGTCTGTGATTGCCATCACTAAGGAAAAAAGGACTATCTTCAATGATCCTGGGGCTAATGCTCTTTTGGAAATGGTGGATCTTAAAACAACTGCTGATTATCTGTTTGTGGGAGGTATCTGGCATTTAAAAAAATTGGATCTGCACAAACTGTTTAAGCAAGCCAAAGCCAAACAGATGACTATCTTGGTTGATTTTGGCTGGAATACTCGGCCCGATTTTCAGAAGATCAAATTAGTTTTCGATCAGGCAGACTATGTTTTTCTCAACCAGAAAGAGCTGTTGGCTTTCACTAAACAAAAAACAATCCCTGCTGCTATTAAGAGACTCAAACCCAACCTTGCCTTACACTTAGGAAAATTAGGGTCGTTGTCTTGTTGTGAAGGAGAGATCACCAAGGCACCGGCCAGCAAGCTTAAGATAAGTGATACTACTGGTGCTGGAGATTATTGGAATGCTGCTTTTATCTATGGATTAAGCAAAGACTGGCCGATGAAAAAAACTCTTACCTTTGCTAATAAGTTTGCCATCAGGCAGAACCTTCATCTTCTCTGATCAATTCTCTGACTATCCCAATCAGATACAATTTACTGAAAACCATCACTACAACCAGAATTAGAACAGATAAGATCATCAGGAACAGGCTTTCCATCGACAGATACACTAATACCAAGCTGATCAGTACTGCTAACAGGGTCAAGGCCAATCCCAACAAGAACCAAGGAGCTTTGGAGATTCCCACCAGGTATATTTTTCTAAACAACGGCTTTATCTTCAAAGTCAACAATGAAAAACTGATGGTCATAAAATATCCAGTAACAAGCAGGAGTATATCCACAATTCGGATTCCCCAACTAAACACAGCTAAGTCTAAACCTATCATGCTTTTTAATACAAAATAACCCACAACTGCCAGGGGAATTAGAAATGTTAAGCTGATTATCATAAATCTACTCCAATACTTGAATACTTCACCTTTGGAATAGATATAATGGGAAAAACACCAACTCCATCCTTCTAGTAATAGAAAACAAGCCAGGATCCAGGACAGCATCTGAAAGATATTGCTGATCATCTCCTGATAACTCTTAGTGATGGTCACAACCTCTTTCATCATCTCGTTCATAAATGGTTGGCCTTCCTCTATGGCTGTGGCATTATAATTGGCTTCATCCAAGGGAGAGAGGATATTCTGTACATTGTCATAGATCTTGATCTGGTAGTTAATGCTGATTGCAGAGACAGAGACAATAAACACCAATTGGAGAAGAATCAAGATTAAGAACAGCGATCTATGTTTCTTTATTCCTTTAACTGCATCAACCAATCCTTTTTTTAATACACCCATAAGTAAGATTAAATTGTCTTCGTTTAAAGATTTTTCTATCTACCAACCCCAAACATCGCTACCGCTGATCCCTTCAGGACTGGTGTTGCTCAACTTTATTTTGAGCAGATTACCATCCTTCTGGACAATTTCAATTTCATCCAATCTTTTTAATTTTGCCTGATTGATCTGGTGGATAAGTTCATATTCTTTATATATGCCTAACTTATCCCTCCAGTTCTCTTTCATTCTTCTTCCTCTTCTAGGTACAGATTGCCTCTTAGATTTCCTCTAAGAATTGCAGCCTCAGTCGGATTAAGATCTCCATCTTCAATCCGTTGATCTATACCTTCTTCATCAGTATAAGTCTCTAATTCTTCTAACTCCATAAAAATATGGTTCTTTCTTTTAGGATACATTGTTCCCACCCCCAATATACTATTGGTAATAACATTTAAATATAAATACTTATTCCATAAAGTATATATACCTAAATTAATACATATAGTGGGAGGAAATATGGAATATCGAAAATTAATCTCATTTGGAAAGAGCAGTTTTGTGGTTTCTTTACCTAAACCCTGGGTCGTTAAACAAAATCTGAAGAAAGGGGATCTGATCTATTTTGATGATCGGGGAGTAGATCTTGTTCTTCATCCTCGGGAAAACACCAGCAAGGATGAAGTCAAAGAAGTTACGATTGAGATTGACGGCAAGGACATGCGTAGAATACAACGGGAGATCATCTCCCACTATATTAAGAATTATAAGAATATTATACTGATTGGCAGAGAACTGAAAGATAAGGCCCAAGAGATTGAGTCAGCGATCCAGAATTTGATCGCTCTAGAGATCATGGAGCAGACTTCCAATCGTATTATGGCCAGAGATTTCCTGAATATGGAAGATATCTCTTTGATCAATCTTATCCGTAAGATGGATATCATCACCCGGGCCATGCTGGAAGATGCTCTCAAGACCTTTGAGGAAGATTGTTATGATAATTTGATGCACCGTGATAAAGATATCAATCGTCTTTGCTTTTTAGTTTTCAGGGTAGTCAGGTATGGTTTAGAGAACACTTCTTTTATGTACAAAAAATACAATTTGAACTCCATTGACCTGCTGAATATCTGGCGCCTGGCTGCACATATCGAAGCGATTGCTGATGAGACCAAGCGGCTTTCCAGGTATATGCTCAAGGTGAAGTTGGATAAGAAATCCAAAGATAAAGTGACTAACCTTCTGAAGAAGATTAAAGAGAGCTATCTTGAGACCATGAAAGGATATTACACTAAAAATATTGAGCTGGTCCATGAGATCCTTCAACAGAAAGATACTTTAGTCAAGGAATGTGATAAGGTGTATGCTGAAAACGCCAGTGTGGCTTGGTTTGGTTATCTGACTAATGATCTCAAAGCTTTGATGACTTATGTGCATGATATTGCTAGGATAGTATATCAGGATTAGTTTCACTCTTGAGTGATTATACCTTGGAAAGTTTTATAAATAGTCGGTCTTCTAATCTTCTTCAAGGTAGTTAAATGACACTCTCATCAATTTCGCTAGAGGAGCTTGCTTCAAAGCATGTCAAAGAAAGAGAATTGATCTCTGTTAAGAGAGACAGCATTATCTACAAAATCACTCTAACAACTGGAGAAACCTTTATTGAAAAAAATTTCTTTCCAGAAGAAGATTACCGTAAAGATTATTTTGAACATTTCTCTAAGCATAGTGGGATAGTTCCGTTTATGGGTGAAAGTTATCAGTATCCCACCCGGGATCGGGAACATAAGGTCAGTAAGGAATCTGAGGTATTGAAAATCGTCGGCAGATTAGCAGAAACCAGTCGATTTGCACCTAACTTGGAAGGTATTCTCGGAACAGAAGGCCGGCCCCGAAGCGTAATCATGAATTACCTTGAGGAAAAAACATATGGGGATTCTTTTAACTCTGATTACAGAAATACTGCGGAGATGACTCAAAGATTGATTGAATTACATCATATCTTTGGAACTAATTTTCAGGAGCTATATAATGGAGTTTGCATTGGCAGAAGAAGAACCAAAGCCCTAAGACCAAGAAATATCGATGAAGAGAAAGGCAGGTGGCACCATTATTTTCAAACTCTTGTCTATTACCTCAGCCCAAAATTTAAACAATTTATCACCGGCCATAAATATTCAGAAAAGAGAAAGATCAAGAAAGGCAATGAAGCAAAGAACAAAGAGAGATGGGTCAGAAAAAAGATCAGCGAATTTCTTAATAATCAACACCTAAACTTCGGAAGATTTATTGAAGACTTCATCCAAACAGATTTTCACCTGACTTACGGCAATAAGATACCTTTGGATGATCCCCAGCAGCTGTTGAGCCTGTATAAGAAAGGGGTTTGTACTATCATTCATGGGGACTATTATCCTCAGAACGTCTTTAAAACATCCCCTGTGAAAACATGTGATTTCTTAGAGATGAGGGTTGCCAGCAGATATTGGGATCTAGTGACTTTACTTTACAATCTGCATAATTTTCCTACCAACACAAGTCAAGAATTTCAAGCTATCGAACAGATTGCTGCTTATGTTAAGGGTGTAAATAATAATGAGCCGAATATAGCCCTTAACCTTGAGGAAGCCATTATTGGTACTCAGGAGACAAGGTTAAGGAACTTAGTACGGATCTTTGCCTTGGACTGTAAATTTAATGAATATGAGATCAGAAAATATGTCCAGGGAATTCCCCGATTTGATAAAATTGAAGATTCAGATCTGAGAGATATTTTTCTCAAAGAGATGTTTATCGACAATTTTCAGCATCTTTCTGATTATTTGTTAAGGGGTGAAGGTTATCTTTACACCCACAAATTGCCTAAAGCTGAACTGTTATATAACCAGATCAGAAAGATTGAATCTTTTTTTGAAATTACTGGCATAATCAGTGAGCCAACTGAGAAGGCTGTCCGTGAAAAAAATTTCAAAAAGTTGATTGGGGTTGACAAATGAAGGAAGAGATAGAGTTCGAAAAGAAATTTTTGATCAGAGATGAGAACACTTTTTTAGATATTAAAGGTAAATTGCGACACCCTAATTTTCAAGATATTCTTGGATATCATTTTGAGCAGTATTTTTACAAGGAAAGAGTTTACCGTTGTTTTGATACTTTTGAGGGGGACTTAGCTAAAGAGAAGACAGTGTTGGAATGTATCGGTGAACTGGAGAAAAGAAAAGTATCTATGTCTGCAAGGGAAAGAGAGAAGGATTATATTCTTACTATAAAATTGCCCACCCAAAACCGAGAAGAGCGGCAAGTATATGAAAATTTGATCGGTCCTGAGAATGATTTTTATTCCTTAAATCCGGAAGATTTCTCGGAGTGGAAGCCTTTTGAGATGATTAAGGAGATTACGAGAGGAAGAAGTCTTCAAGAAGTGGTCCGGCTTTATGTCAAGACCAGCAGGCTGCTGTTCACTTCGGCACAGGGTGGTTTGGAGATCTCTGTTGATGAAGTTGTTGGGAAGTTTCCTTTTCCTTTCAACTGCCAAACCATCTTCTACGAGTTGGAAATTGAGAAAGAAGGAGAAAGCCCACAAGAGGATATTGAGATAGTGTCTGGTTATTTTATTGCGCAATATCCACATTCATTGGTTGAATCTCCAGAGCCGAAATGGGTCAAGGCTTTAAGATTTTTGCGAGGAGAAGGATTATGAAGATTGACCTCCATATCCACACAAAAGAATCTGACGGCCTTTTGACTAAATCAGAGCTTATTGATTTAGCTGCGCAACAAGAAGTGGAAGTGATCTCTTTCACAGATCATAATTGTTATAAAGATAACGAAGAGCTAGGGGAAGTAGCTAGGCAGAAAGGAATAAGGATCATAGATGGTATTGAGTTCAGTGCAGAGTTTAATAATCAAGAGATCCATGTCCTTGCTTATAATTTTGACCGGTTGGGAGATCATCTGGAAGATTTTTGCAATAAATATGCTGAACTTAAGACCGACCAGACTAAAAGAAGATGTGAAGAAAGTATCAAACACCCGTTAATAGCTCCAGGAGGAGAAGAGATCTCGGTCTCATTTGAAGAACTTTGCGCCTTTAAGAAAGAAGGCATCTTTTTTTGGAATGAGATTGGTTATCTGCTCGCTGATAAGTACAACAGCTTAAACTATTCTCCTCTCATGAAATATAATGATGCTAATTATCTACTTAATGGTCATTTGGACACCGGGCAAAAATTTCAGTCTAGTTTCAGGAATCTGGAGAAGGGAAAACGGCTGTGGCATTCTCCTTATGACTCCTATTATATCAATGCTGAGCATCTTATCTACCTGATCAAGGATGCAAGGGGGCTGTCTTGTCTAGCACACCCAGGAGAGCAAAGATTAGAAAGGGAAACCATCTATGAACTGCGCAGATTTGGCCTTGATGCTTTAGAAGTTTATACACCAAAAAACACTGGTTTATTTCCACACTATCGCAAGATTGCTGATGAGTTTGGGTTGTATATCAGCGGAGGGACAGATTTTCATTATTTTGATGACAAGCACCAGTTGGGTCTGATCCTGATGCCAGAAGGTAAGGAAAAATTTAATGAAAGTGATTTCTTCCCGATAACTGCTGACAAGATTACCTTGTTGGAGCGGCTATTTTGCAGTATGGGGCAAAGTTCGGGCCGTGAAAAATACTAATTCTACTCAATAGTGAACAGAAAAGTTTATTTTCTCGTCTATAAAGCTAATTCTATGACTCAATTAAATCTGTTTAGTTTTAAGAAAAATAAGAATCTTACAAAAGAGGATAGAATCAATATTACTTTGTCTTCTAGCTTAAAACTCAAAGATTGTTCTGATCAAGAAGTTCTTGATGTAATGAGCACCATACTTTCACATTATGTAATGGGAAAAGGTGGAATATTTTATCTTAAAGACGAGAAATGTAAAAACTGTAAAAGAAAATTAAAACGGAAGGAAGTTGTCCAGAAAGTTTATCATTTTCCTGGTGGGCATCAAATGGTTCTAAATTTCATGAGATATTCTTGCTCTCATTGCAAGAAAACTCCTCAAAAACCGTATGAACAGGTTTTTGAGAGGAACAAACATTATTCTTCAAATGTAAAGAATGATTCTGTAGAAAAATATCTTAACCATTTAAGCTCATTTTCTGCGGTTAAAAAAGATATCAACAAAGAATATTCAAACAAAGTTAGCAGAAAGACTATTCGAAGATGGATCTCTGAAATTGCAGAAGAAGCTCGGGTGTTTATCTTCTCTAATAGGGGTTTTAGCGGTCATTTAGTCTATGACGAGGAATTTATGTCTATCTTTGAAGGAGATGTTGGCATTAAAGGAGCTACGTTGACTAAAAAGAGAATGTATTTTCACTTATTTCGGGACGCAATAACAGATAGTGTTATTGTCTACCTTACTAATTCTCTTGAGAAAGAGAATCTTGCTAAGATTTGGTATGAATGTTTTGTACACCTTATCAAATTAGGAATAATTCCCCTAACTATCTCGACAGACGGTCTTTCTGATTATAGTGATGTGATCAAGCTTGTAAATAAACAGCTTATTAGGGAAGGATTGCTTACATTTGAACAGGTCATAAAACACACTTATTGTGCCTTTCACTTCCAGAAAAATACGTATGAAAATACAAAGGAACACTTATTTAAATCAAAATTTAAGAGAGATGAACTTCCAGAATATGCTCAAAATCAAATAAAAGAACTTCACAAGTTTTTTGATGTTACAAATGTTGAAGAAGCTAAAGAGCATCTCTCCTTGCTTTTTCATCAAAAGCAAACACTCATTGAGCCTGTTCAAAAACAAATTGAACGGCTCAAAAAGTATTTTGTAGAGTACACTTTGCATATTCAATATCCCTTTCTTAAAACTACAAATCACGCTGAACAGTATTTCAGCAATACTAAACCTGAGAAGATAAAAAAAGGATATAAGACTGAAAATGGATTAAAAAATATTATTTGTAACATTGCTGTTAAGATGATGAGAAAGAACTGGCTTAGTGCTCTTGGTAGACGAAATGATTATTCTGCTGCCATGAAATTATTCACTAGATTGGTAAAAGGTATTGAGGCCCGAACTTAGACCCAGCCTCCTATTTTGAAAAGTTTTTTAAAGAATCTACTTATTTTTCTATCTACTCGCTAACAGACACCTGCTTAACTTCGTGAATGCCGGGGTCGCGAAGTCTGGTCAATACTGGAACTCTATTTACAGTGGTGCAGTGCCTTTGTGCAATGTCTACTTGAAGTCTGGTGACCTAACGCGCAGGACTTAAGTTCGCTTAAGTGTGGAGAGCTTTGGCTCGATGAAAAGACATCCTGTCCCTTAGTGGGTCCGAGTTGAATAAGAGATCCTCTTATCACGGAAAGGTTCAAATCCCTTCCCCGGCACTTTAATATCAAGGGGTTGTCTAAGGGACGAACGGATAATGAAGAGTTTACTAGTTAGCTCTGTTTAAATAGTAACTTTTTAATGATAACATTTAAAAAGTAGGATTTTAAGTTTATTCTTTATGAAATCAAACCGGCAAAAATTAACTGTTTATCGTATAGACAACGGACAGCAAGGCCTTGCCAATACCAACGCTGGCAATCTGTTAGGTGTACTGAATTATCTGGAGTATTGTGATGACAGGATGATTGCTACGGGAGATTATCTAAGTGTTTTTGAAATCGAGTTTGATGGCTGCTTTGGAGTGTATGTTCCGATGAGTGGTGGTCATCATAGAAAAGGAGAGAAGCTAGAGCAATGCGTAGGAATTTCTGAAAAACATGGGTCAATTTGGTACAGCTTTCCTAAACAGGGCAGATGGAAGTCTAGAAAAATTGTTTCTGCTTCTTTAGAGGATACTTTTGATTATCTTAAAGAAGGGAGTGTCAATCTGATAACTACTTCACTTGATGTTCAAGCCAAAAAGATAGGGGAATATCTAGATTCACTTGTTCTTGGGCTGATTAATTTCCCTTATGGATGTTAGAAAACTTTTTAAAATAACTATCTTTATCCACATTCACGCTCCTGTGGTTCCAGATCAACTGCGTTAATCTGACCCCAGGTGCTTACGCCCCTGTGGTTTTAGGTTAACTTCGTTCACCTAACCACATTGGCTCATAAACTCGCCCCTGTGGCATAGTAGCTATTGCGCGACCTTGGTACATCATCACAAACAGGTCGAGGTCGAGGGTGTAAATCCCTCCAGGGGCTTTCTTATCACTTTTTAGTAGAAACATTTAAAAATAATCTGTTCTCCATTATACAAATGAATCTGGAATTATACTGTCATCGCAATAACTTGGTTGGATTTGATGACTTCTTCAAAGACTTAGAAAAAAAGGATCTGATCTTCATCGGAGAGGATCATTTCAGCAAGGTTCACGAAGAGAATGAGAAGATCATCCTGGATAATCTTGTTGGAAAGGAATATCATCTGGTGGTTGAAGAGCTTTCTTCTCAGAGATACCTTTCCAAGAAAGAGATGCTCTCTCAGTATAACACCCTTTCATTTAGCCAACTTCCCTCAGAAGAGAGGATGATTGCCAGATATATCTGTCAATTGGTCAGCAGGAGATCGCCCCTCTTGGCTATCTTAGGGAATAATCATTTAAGGGGAATAGGTTCTGTGGACAAACTGGTCAGGCTGTCCAAAGAATACCTTGATTATGCTGTCATCATTCAGAAACCGATTAAATCGGCTACAGAAGGGATTTACAAAAGAAGAACTGTGGACAGTACCAATTATATCCTTGTAGGGGAATTAAGCACGATACGTCAGGAAGATTTCCACGCAGAAGAGTTAACTCGATAAAAGAATCCTTTTTTCTTTGAACATTTTTAGATAATTAGCCAAGAGATCAATTTCTTTATCTGTAACTGTTAGGTCCTTGAAAGCTTCACTGATATCATGAACGATATCTCTTAAGATAATCTCGGCTCTAGCCGCATCTTTTGGGCTGGCTTCTCTAATTTTCTCGATTTTATATGGTAATTCCTTATTAAAATAAGTGTTGATGACTTTGCATTTCTGCAACACTTTCTTTGCTGTAACACTCATAGTTAAACTAATGCAATAATCTATATAAACTTTTTCAATAAGTAAGCAAAGATGTTGGAAAAAATCTCTCAGGAAGTCAGAAAAATTATCAATTCTTTCCCAGAAAAAGATGAGCTTCTTTTCAATAATAAACTGATCGAGATCAACCCGGAAAATTTTCAAAAAATTGAAGGACACAAAGAAAAGAAAACTATCGCCTTTATCGACGGGGGTCAGGCTGAGATCATTTCAACGGGAAACTTCTGCTTAAGTTTTATCCGAGTTTTTGCCCAGGTATTTGCAGGTGATAAGAAAACAGAGGCACACAACCAGGAGTTTTACCTCTTTACCAGGGCCGAGATGATTGAAGGAGACCTAATTTATACTAGCAAGATCTTTGGCGACCAACTGCTTGCTGAAGAGGACTTATTAATTGATTCAAATGACCCCACTGTCAAAAATGGCACTGAACGGGCACCAATTTCTAGAATAGCTAACATGGCCAGGAGATTTGCTGAACTATCCTTAGCCAAAAAGATCAAGGCAGATTTTATTGTCCTGGATGGAACCTTGGCTCCAACTTTCAAAAATGAAGAGAAATTTTTATCTCAATTAACTGGAAATGTCTGTGCTTTGGCCAAGTCTTCATCTTTATTTACTGTCTCTGGAAACTCGCCAACTGTTTTATTGGACCAGCTTAGTCCCTCTGGCTGCTGGAGTTACGCAATAGAAGGTAGTTCTTATTTTGTCAAATTACATCCCCAAGCTAAACATATCTTTCGTTTCGAAGGAAATGAACTGGTATTGTCTTGTCTGATTGGAAATAGTCAAGACCCTCTTTTTTTGGGCTATCCTTATGGTTTGATCTTTGCAGATAAGTTTGCCAGGATCTCTAATCAGGAAAAGAATTCTTTGCGTTCTTCTTTC
>JBDREV010000058.1:0-4792 GCA_043819375.1 Candidatus Woesearchaeota archaeon | reverse complement strand
CAATCTCTTCAGCTAAAGCATATTCTAAGTTTTTCAATGAAGTGAGTGTTTCCTTGGTAGCGCCGGTTGATCCCAATTTACTGACCAAATCAGCAAACTCTTGCTTAAGCAAGTCACTGGAAATTTTTAATTCATTAAGGTTGTAATTCAAGATGGCTTCATCTTCAGGCGTAGCTAAAGCCAAAGGGCTGAAAGAAACCAGCAATAGTAAGATGGCCACAAAGCCAGTGGTTATTTTTTTGATTATCATTTTTTTTCTTTGTCCTCCCAGTTTATTTGCAAACCTTGGTTGCAGTATTAAGATTGTAAGTACAGCTGGTGCCGGTAAGTTTTCCGGTGGAAAGCTGTTCTAAAGCAGCAATCCGTTCCAATAAGCCACCTTGCACCTGGACATTACCACCAGTCAATTCCACCAGAGAAGTTCCTGCTACATTATTCTTAAGGTAATCCTGGCAGGTTTGATTGAACTGTTTGGGCAGAGTGCAGGGGTTTCCTGAAACCACACCAACAGCAAATTTTCCTTCATCCATAGTCACATTTTGGTAGCCTAAACCCATAGCCTTAGTAACTTCTGATCCAGCAGAGACCAGAGTAGTGTAATTGTTTCCTAGACAGCTAAGCAATTGGCTTAAATTCTGGCAAGTTGCAGGTGTTGAATCTGAAAGACCCGTGTCTGCAGCTAAACTATCTGTTTGATAGCCGGTGTCTGGAAGTAGGCTGTCTGCCTGAGCTCCCTGATCTAAAGCGTAACTGTCTGTCTTCAAAGCATCTGAACCAGCATCAGCACTGAAGCTGTCTGTAGTCTGACTATCTGCTCCAGCATCTGTTTTGTAACCAGTATCTGGAACCAAAGCGTCCTTACTGACAACACCGTCGATAGTTTGGGTATCTATAGTTTGTGTATCTAGTTTAATTCCAGCATCTGGTGAAAGGTAAGAATCTGGTCTAGAAGCATCCTGATAAGTTTGATCTACCCTTGCTCCTAAATCCAAGGAAGTATCAGCATGTTGAGAACCAGAATCCTCATCAAATGTATTGGTTATGTAAACATCTCCACAACCAGCTGCCTTCAGAGCAAAAAGTCCTGCAGCTGCACCGTAAAGAACAGCATGTTTAAGTTTATCTTTCATTTTTTTAACCTCATCTTTCTTAATTTATATTATTATTTTAGAGTAGTAAACAAGGTGTTATTTATAAATCTTTTGGTTACTTATCACTTTAGAGTAATAATAAACAGAAAATCTGCTCAAAAATCGGACAGGATCAGTAACTCTTTAGAAGATTTGGTAAGCAATTGCGGCTTCTCTGTCAAGAGGAGGGTGTCTTCAATCCGCAGGCCGAAATCGGAAAGATAGATTCCAGGCTCAACAGTAAATATTTGGTTTTTCCTAAACACCTCTTTAGAATCCGGACTTAAAGATGGGGATTCATGGATCTCCACACCCACTCCATGACCTAAGCTATGGACAAAATGAGAAGAATATTTTCCCAGATTCTTGCGGACCTGCTGATCAATCTCAGCTGCCTTCTTTCCTGGTTTGATCTCGGTGATAGCTTTCTTTTGGACAGCTAAGAGAAGATTATAGATCTCCAGTTCTTTTGGTGTGGGTTTCCCCAGATAGATCACTCGAGTCATATCTGAGCAATAGTGCTGGTAAGAAATTCCAAAATCCAATAACAAGAATCCTTTGGTTAATCTTTTGTTGGAAGTCTGATGATGTGGATTTTTAGTGTTGATGCCTGAAGCCACAATCGGAGGAAAGGAGAGCTCTGTATTATGTTGGTAAGCAAACTGTTCTAAGAAAAATTTGATCTCATTTTCAGTCTTGAATTCTTTCTTCTTTAGTTTTTGAATAATCTTTTGGAAAACTAAATCAGTTAACTTCGCTGCCTTTTTCAGATAGATTATCTCTGCTTCTGTTTTCTCTCTTCTCAAACTGATCAGACTCTTAGCAAAATCAATAAATTTGGATTGAGGAAAAATCTTTTTGAATTTACGATAAGAAAAGATAGTCAAACTGAGGGAGTTATAGCCAATATTTTTTGGTTTAAGATGTTTGATCAGAGTCTCTTTCAATGATTTTTTGATAAGTATGTTTTTGGTGGAAGAATCAGTCTTTTCCCGATCTAAAGCAGTATAAAATAAAAAAGGTTTTCCTTGTGCTGGGATAGCCAGTAAGGCAAAAGAGAGGTCTTTCAGACCAGTAAAATAAGTGAAGTTGGGATCTTGGTTGGTCAAAAAGAGATAAGACAAGTTATCTTTCTTCAATTGCTGCTGTAATTGTTTTAGTTTCATTTTAATCGATCAAGTGATGTTCTTCCACCTTAGAAAGGATGGCTAAGGCGATAATCAGTATACCTAAGATAATAAAAGTGTAGTTTAAAGATTTTTCTACGAGCAGACCAATCAGGGGATAAAGGATAGCACTGACAAAACTGCTTAACATGGAGATAGAAGAGATTGTGGTGGCCCGGTGTTCTGAAGGGATATATTTGTTATAATAATTTCTGAACAGTACTCTACGAGTCAGACCGAAACCAGCTATAACCCAAATCAATGAGATGGCTAAGATTGAAGAAGATACAAAGCCCAACAAGATAAAAGCGAGGCCGGGGATGAGTGCACTATAGAGCAAGTAATTCTTCTTGGAACGGAATAATCCTTCCAGCCAGCGGAACCGATTGACAAAGATAATCTGGATGATAGAGATAGTGGCATGGACTAATCCAAAATAAACTAGTGGAAAACTTAACTGAGTCAAGAAGGGCTGGTAGATCCAGATAATAAAAAAAATCAAAGAAGTGGTGGAAAGATGATCAAAAGCAAGAATCCTGAGAACTTTGTGTTCCTTGAAATATCTCACCCCTTTAATCAACGTCTGCAAATAACGGGTGGATTCCACTTTCTGCTTAGTTTTTGGCTCTTTGAGGGTAAAAGCAATGAGGAAAGCCAGAAAGAAGGGGATGGCCATCAACATCATGGTATATCTCAGACCCAAATAGGTGGCGATGATACTTCCAATAGGAGCTGCTATGGCCAAGCCAGCAAGGCCAAAAGTTTCCAATCTGCCAAAAATTTTCTTAGAGGTTCTCTCTTTCTTGACTTCCTTCAAGCTGTCATATATCAAAGCTTCGTCTGCTCCAGAAAGCAGGGCCAAACCCATCGCCCAAAAAAATTCAGCCAGGAAGAAAAGGTAAAAATTGGGAGATGATGAATAGATTAATACTCCCAGCGCTACTGACAAAGCTGCCAGGATTAAAGAAGTTTTCCGTCCTAGATGATCAGCTACTGCTCCAGTAGGAATTTCTAATAAGAAAGAGATGATTACATAAAATGACTGAAGAAGCATCACTTGCAAGAAGGAAAGTTTTCCCCAACTCATAAAAAAAGGCACTAGGACTCCACTGACAAAATGAAGACTAAGCAGGAATTCAAAAAGATACATTCGAGAGATGTTATGATGGTAAGACATCATTAAAGTAAACTTCTCCCAGTTAAAAAGATTTTGAAAACAATTATAAAGGAAAAAACAATCTTCTGTTCATGCAAAAAATTAAACTCAAGAATGGCCTGACTGTAATCTACAAAGAAAGGGACACAGCTTCAGTGGCAGTGGAGATCCTGGTCAAAGTAGGCAGTAATGATGAAAAAGAAGATGAGAGAGGCATTTCCCATTTTATTGAACATATGCTCTTTGAAGGTACAGAAAAAAGAGGGAACAGCCAGTTGATTGCCAATGAGATCGAGAAGATTGGAGGGGAGCTGAATGCCTATACTTCTAATGAACGGACCTGCTTCTTTGTTAAAGTACTCAAGAAGCATGTGGATATCGCCCTAGATGTCTTAGCAGATATTCTCCAAAACCCATTATTAAGAGAAGAAGATATTGAGAAAGAGAAGAAAATTGTGGGTAAGGAGATTGATATGGTCAATGATGAACCCAGATTCTATCAATGGGTTCTTTTCGAAAAGAATATCTTTGAGAAGCATCCCGCTAAATTTCCCACTTATGGCAGCAAGAAAGTGATTGCCGGGCTGAACAGAAAAAAAGTGGATGAGTACTACTCAAAATTCTACCAACCCAACAATATGGTGGTGGTGATTACCGGAAAAGTAAAAGATTGGAAGAGAAAAGTTGAGAAAAGTTTTGTGTTCAAAGGTGGACCCGGAATTAAAAGAGGAAAAGTTCTGGAACCGATCAGCAGAAAAAATAAGATCAAAAAAGAAAAGAGAAAGATCGCTAACAGTTATATGGTGCTAGGTTACAAAACAGTGCCCAGAAAACACCCAGATAGTTATATATTAGATGTGGTCAATGCAATTTTAGGTAGGGGACAGTCTGGCTGGATGTTCAATGAGATCCGGGCTAAAAGGGGTCTGGCTTATGAAGTGGGTACACAGCATGCCTGTGATCAGAGCTGCGGATTTTTTGCAGCTTATCTGAGTTGTGACCGGAAAAATCTGAATTTGACCCAAAAACTGATCTTGGAGCAATTAAACAAGGTGAAATCAGTCTCAAAACAGGAGCTTCAGGAAGCCAAAGATTACCTTGAGGGTGATTATCTGTTAGATATTGAAGATAACCAAAAATTAGCAGACAATCTCTGTTTCTGGGAACAGGTAGGAGATGCCGGAATGATGGAGAGATATATCCCCAAGATAAAAAAAGTTACGCTCGTGGAAGTAAAGAAAGTTGTGGATAAATATTTCAAAAATTATTGTATGGTGATCGTGGAAGGGAAGTGATCACCTAGTGACTTGATAGCTTTCCACCAATTGTTTCAATTTTTT
>JBDREV010000057.1:0-3484 GCA_043819375.1 Candidatus Woesearchaeota archaeon | reverse complement strand
AGGCGTAATATTGCCGATTAAGATTATGAATTTCAAAAACATCGGGGTCAGCAATTTTCAAATTTCCAAATCCATTTCTTGCCAAAACGGGTACAATCGATGCCCCTGCTCCTAATCCCGCAACACCCACAGTCACATCTTTCAGCCTGTCTTGGAATTCTTCAGACCACACTCCGATGTTCCGGTTGTATCTATTTGTTTTATCATATTTCATTTTTTATCACCCGAAAAGATTGGTTGAGCAGGTCTCTGAAAAACTTTATTTCTTCTCTAAAACAAAATTGGGTGAATTAGTGGCAAAAAAAAAGAAAATTTTACACCACACTCAGCTAATAATCATCTTTTCCATCCACAAGATGGAATGAATCAACCTAAACCAGCATCTTTGCTAGATAAAATCTGATAGAATGTACTACTAATCAAATTTTTTTATCTTTTAATTCCAATTAGTTTCCCACCCGTCCGGGTAATTTTTTTCTACTTGTAGTAGATAATAAGTTTACCTTAAACACAAAACAAAAAAACTGTTTAATAGTAAAGGGTAATAATCTATCAATTACAAAAAGAGTAAGAAAGTGTTTTTGATGGTTCTTAAACTAAAAATCTTTTGAACCCAAAAACAAGAGGTGCTGTTAGTGGAATCAACCAAAGATCTGATCACCCCGTTATTGGAATTAGGCTTGAATAAATATGAGTCCAGAGTGTATCTCTCTTTGATCACTGAAGGAACTTCTACTGCCAAGAATGTTTCTAGTATCACTGGAATCCCTTACGGAAAGGTCTATGAGATCATCACTTCCCTTAGCAACAAGGGCTTTTGCATCCTTCTTCCCAGCAAGCCTATGAAATGCAAGGCCGTCTCCCCCCAAAATGTAGTAAAGAAAACTAAAGAGGATGCGGAAGAAAGATTTCACAAGCTGGAGAAGCAGATCTCCAATAAACTTGAACCTTTGTTTGGAAAGACCAAGGAATTCTCTGAGTCTAAAGGCGTTTTTTGGGTAGTGAATGGAAGGAGCAATATCATCCAGAAAGTGGAAGAATTGATGGGCAAGGCCAGCCAATATATCCAGATATATACTACAGAAAACGGTCTGAAACGCCTGACCATCCACAAAAATGAGCTGCTCAAGGCCAAAGAGCGGGAGTTGACATCAAGATAATCGGCTGCACCACCGCAAACAACCAGGAAGAATGCAACAGCCTAAGCTTCTGCGACTTAAGAAGAGACAGCAAGGCCTGCACTCACCTTATCTCGGTGGATGGCAAAGAAGCCATGATGATCGAAGCTATCCCTGATGATGACAGCATCATCTATGGCCGTGATCTGGGGGTCTGGATCCAGAATCCATCCTTCACCTCTTTGCTGGAAGACTCTTTCCTGACCAAGTTCAATCGGGCTAAACAGCACAAATATGTCTCAGACAAACTTTCCGCTTAGCAAACTGCCGGTTCAGAGTCAGCTTGATACAGGAAGGTCAGACGTATTCCAACCATCAAAAGATAAATCCTATGTTTAATTCAAAGATAAAGTTGGACCTTGCTTACTTGACTACTTATCTGTTGTTCTCTGTGTTTATACTCTTTGTTTTGTACAAAGCATTAGAACAGCCTGTTTCAGAACCTTTGACCTTAAGCACATCCAACCCTTTTATCTATGTTTTATTATTTATTGTCCTTACAATCAGTTTGTTTAGATTGTATCATCATTCTGATAAAATAAAAATGAGTATAAAAAAGCCTAGGTGAAAGTGTATTCTCTCCTTTGAGTGGAGAATAATCTTTTCTTTTTTTAATGATTAAAAAAGATTTAACAAAACTGGGGCTTATGATCAATCAAATTTGAAAGGTGATGTGTATGGTTAGTATTTTTGATCTAGTGGCTGGTGGAATCTTTTTTTTAGCTTGTCTCACAGTTTTTGTAGTTATATTTATCAACACATTTAAAGTCTTGAGTGAGCCCTCCTCCCAGCCGGTCGCACTTTCCAGTTCTGCTCTTTATCTTCTCCTGTTGATTATTCTCTTCTTCGGACCCATCAAGTTCTATTGGGACTTTAAATCAAGAAGGAGAGGTGAAACCAAATGATGAAAAAGATATTAATTGTAGATGATGAGCCGGAAGATCTGGAGACCATGAAAACTATTCTGGAGAAAGAGGGCTATATTGTAACTACTGCTGCAGATGGTATAGAAGCTTTAGATCTATTGATTGGTAATGGCTTTGATTTAATTCTGCTGGATATCAAGATGCCTGCCCTTTCTGGCTACGCTTTGTTGAGATTGCTCAGAGAGAAATTAAACCACAATGTTAAGTTAGGTTACGTTTCAATTGTTCCGAAAAAAGAAGTTAATCTGGCAGACTGTGATGGGTTTATCCAGAAACCTTTCTCACCCACTCTGTTTCTAGCTGAAGTTAAAAAAATTTTGGGAAGGAAACGAAAATGAAAAAAACAATCATGATTGTAGATGACGAACCTGATAATCTTACCACTGTTCAAACAATCTTAGAAAAAAAAGGTTATGGTGTGATCACAGCAGTGAATGGGGATGACTGTTTAAAGAAATTGAAGGATGGTGAAAAGCCAGACTTAATCCTGATGGATATCATGATGCCGGGAACACCAGTTAAAGAGGTGGTCAAGAAGATCAAGGGCATCAAGATCGCTTATCTGAGCGTAGTGAGGACTTCTGAAGCGGAAAAAGAGGATTTGCTTGGGCAAAAAAACATTGTGGGTTTTATTCAGAAGCCCTTTGACATCAATGAACTCCTGGAAAGAGTTAAGAAGATAATCGGTTAATTTTAAAATGGATATCAAAAAAGAACTTTCTTCAAATCAGACTGTACTTTTGCTGATGCCCAGCACAGAGTATAATGAAAATATTGTGGAAGTTGTCAAACAATTATCTGGAAAAAGTGTCTGCTATGTGACTTTAAATAAAACATTTGATTCTTTAAAAGAGCTGTTTGAGAAGAAAAAGATAGATACTAAAAATATTGTGTTTATTGATGCTATTTCCAAGACAATCAAAAAGGTTCCCAGCCAGACTGATAGATGTTATTTCTGTAGCTCTCCGGGGGCTTTGACGGAGATTTCTCTAGCGGTTTCTAAATTTTTGAAGCATAATTTTGAATATCTTATCTTTGATTCCCTAACTAATCTATTGATCTATCAAAAGAAAGTTCCCGTAGCCCAATTCGTCTCTACTCTGGTCAATAGGATCAAGGACAGCAAGACCAAAGCTGTCTTCTATGCTTTAAGTGTGCAAGAGCAGGAGGAACTGATCCAGGAGTCAGGGATGTTTGTTGATGAGGTAATTGATTTAAGGAAAGAAGAATAATCACAAAATTAATTTATCTCTTAAAAATAAAAAAGAATGATGAGACTATGATACTTAATATAATCTCACTTATGTTTTCCGTATTGATAATACTCCTTCTTTTGTTTATTATAATAAGATACAGATTTTCAAGGAGAAATATGATCTT
>JBDREV010000056.1:0-7081 GCA_043819375.1 Candidatus Woesearchaeota archaeon | reverse complement strand
AAATTATTTTAATTTTCTTTCTTTCACTTCTTTCAGTAATTCCTCAATAAACTTATCCACAGCAACACCAAATTTCACTTCACCATCCCGACTACGCACAGCCAGTTTCTGCTTCTCCACTTCCTTGTCACCAATAGTGATCATATAATTGATTTTGCTAATCTGCGCTTCCCTGATCTTCTTGCCCATTGTCTCGGTGCGGTCATCTAATTCTACTCTTAATCCAGCAGTTTTCAGCTGTTCCACCACTTTGCTGGCAAAAGGAATATGATCATCAGAGATGGTCAGCACTTTAACCTGTACCGGATTTAACCATAAAGGAAATTTACCATTCAGATGCTCAGTCATGATGCCGATGAAGCGTTCAATCGCTCCGTAAACAACCCGATGCAGCATGATCGGCCGTTTAGCTTCTCCTTTATTGTCAATATACTCTAGATCAAATCTTTCCGGCATAGCCATGTCCAGTTGGATAGTAGAGCACTGCCAGGTCCTACCTAAAGAATCTTTCAGGTGAAAATCAATTTTCGGACCATAAAAAGCGCCATCCCCCTCATTCACCTTATATTTCATCTTCTTTTTCTTAAGCACATCTTCCAGAGATTTCTCGGCCAAATCCCAGATCTGATCGCTGCCGATCCTTTTCTCGGGACGGGTAGAAAGCTCGATATGGGCAAAATCAAGGTCAAAAGTAGCAAACATCTCTTTGATAATATCAATAATTCTGCTTATTTCATCTTCCATCTGCTCTTCTGTACAGAAGATATGGGCATCGTCTTGAGTGAATTGTATCACCCTAAATAACCCTGCCAAAACACCAGATAATTCCTGTCGATGAACCACTCCCAACTCACCAACCCGCAGGGGCAGATCTTTGTAAGATTTAGAAGAGGTTTTATAGACCAGCATCCCACCTGGACAGTTCATCGGCTTGACTACAAAATCCCTCTTCTCATAACCAGTCACAAACAGATTTTCTTTAAATTTAGCCCAATGACCCGATAATAACCACAGCTTCTTGTCCATGATCTGGGGAGTAGAAATCTCTTCATAGCCTTCCCGACGATGCACTTCCCGCCAATAATCGATCAATAAATTCTTGAGCAATAATCCTTTATTATGCCAAAAGACCATTCCAGGTGCAACTTCATTAAAGCTCCACAGATCCAACTTCTGTCCGATGATACGATGATCATTATCTTTTAATTTTGAAGTGTCCAATCTAGAGCGAGAAATCTGTTTCAATAAAGACTTGATCTCTTCATCATCCAGTTCTTTCTCGGCTGTCTTCCCGCCTTCCACACTGAATTCCCGGCTCAGTTCCGACAGCGGATGCCCCTTTACCTTCAAATCGAATCCTTTATAAAAACCAAACGGTGCCCTCTTTACAGTGAACTTTTTATGTTTCAATTCCGTTTCCATCTCCTTTAATAAAGAAACTGCAAAATGAGGAGAGGCTGGTTTTGAACCAAAGAGGAGATGGACGTAAGGATATAGCATGATACTCTTTGTTTTCACTTCTTCAGAAACTTTTACTAAATCATCGACAGCTTTCCCGACTATCTGTTTCAGGTTGTTTTCATCTTCTTTTTCGACGGCAATGGCGACAAATAACGCATTTTCCATCTGATCCGTCTCGTGAAGTTTTCTTCCTTCCTCTGCCAGCTTTGTTTTTGATTTGCTTTCGTATTTGATATGATCCACATGCAAGATTAATTCTTTCATTTGAATTCCTCCATAACCTTCAATCCTTCATTAGACACAGTGTATATAAATTCTTTTCCTTTCTTCGAAAAGGATAGCCAGTTCTTTTCCCGGAGTATCTGCAATATCGGCCTAACTGATCCCCTGTCCCGATTGAGCTTAATGCCGATAAAACCGGAAGTGCAACCGGGATTCTCCCGGACAACCTTCAAACATTCATATCTAGAACATCCGGGATGGAATTTTTTCTGATAGCTGGACCTGAGTGAATTAATAATCTCTGTCAATCTATCTTTCCTTTTCTTATTATCAAAATTAATCTCTGTTTGGAACCTCTCGAGATAACGAAGACTTGAAATTTCACAATTAAATTTTTTATCTCTAGGACCATAGAGCTTATTTTTAATTCCAAATTTTTCATATAATGCTTTTGATACCTGTTTTACATAAACTTCTGAACCCATAGTTAACCCAATTCTTTTCAATCTCATACAGACCCACCCATCACCATCAAAAGCACCACGAAATGCTGAAGCAATGACAGATTTGTTTGATGAATTCAAAAGATTATCTGAGATCTTAACTCGACTGAATTTACTTCCGTACTCACACCCCAAAAATTCAATAAAAAGATTTGTTAGTGTTTTGTTGCAGATGCTTATAAATACCGCGTTATCATTATGTTTTCTTTCATATACACTCTTGTTTAGATTAAGTCCAATACAAAATTCTTTGATTTTATTTATAACTCCCCAATCGGTATTAGAAATCTCAATTGCTTTTCTTTTTGGATCGATGTGGCCATCTGTATTGATTATTTGTGACATCCATGCCCACTTTTTGTTAATTTCTAAGGGAAATCTGAAAATTAAAAAAGTTTTAGCATACCTTCCTCCCTTGATCCATATCTCTTTTTGTTCTAAAAAAGATAGATCTAGTCTAGCAATAGAGCAAATTTCTTTTAAATATCCTAAAGGAATACACCTGATTCCCATTTTCCATTTCTCTAATCTTCTCCTATCTATCTTAAGATGTTTTGCTAAATCAACTTGTCTCCCACCAGAATTCCTGATGGCTTTTTTAAATAACAGTTTTCTATCAGAATTGTCTATTTTGATATAAAAATAATCTGGAATATCTTTGAGATATTTTTTTTGATAATTTGAATTTAACATTTAAACTACCACCCAACCACACTTAGCAAAACTGCATTCGCCGCACTTTTGAGGGATAAATTCCTGATCATCTTTCTTGCCTATCCTGATCTCTTTCAATCGTTCCAGAGCGAAAACTCTGCAAGGAAGTTCTGCTATTTTTTGTTTAGGCAAGATAATGAGTTTTGATGGTATGGGGTGATTCTGGTGATTTATTAATTTGCAGGCTGATTGCTCTTTGCATCTTGAAATCTAATTGTTAAACCTGTTTATATATAATGTCCGCACTTGTCCAGTTGTCCACTGGCTTTTTAAATCAAGTCCTGAAAGCTAATAATTTTAATGTTTCAGAGCTTAATTTAGTAGACAAAATCAGAGAAATTGGCTGTCCACTGGGTTAAGATTTATTAAAAAAAAGTGATGACTTTGATTATAGTTTACATAACAGATCTGAGAGGTATTAAATCTATCTGGCAATAAAATCCGCATGGATTGTTAGTATCTTCATTTTATTCACCTAGATAATTCTTGTATTCATGCCATTTGGCCTGAAGATCAAAATATTTCTTCAAGACAGCATGAAAATTCCATAGACGATAATACATCTCATCCCAGTAGATGCTTTCGATATCTTTCTTAAGGATGTAATTTTCATAAGCTTTTCCTAACCACTGGATAAATTTTCCGCCTTTCCAGGTTCCCTGCCAATCAGTGATCAAGCTTCCGGTGATTACCATCTCCATCCTTCCGTTGGTCAAAGTCTTTCTTTTTCCATTGACTTCAATATCCACTTCTGTAGCATCCCAGAGATGTCCTTTGATAAAGATTGTATTTTTGATATAATCAGTCACTTCCCGTTCTGCAGTCCATTCAAACTCTTGTTCTGCTCCTTTAGGAGTGGGAACTTTATGCTTGTAAGTACCTTCCTGCCAGATGAAACCATAATTCTTACACCAGTCCACCATAGCTGAATAAACTCCATCCATGTCAAACAGCCCGGTATATCTGATCACAATCGGCCCAGTATCATGCTTACTCATAAGCAGAACTAATTTTTGTCTTTATTTAAAGATTTCTGTAAAGAGAGATAAGTTTTAAAAAACAGCAGCAATCATCAACCTTATGGCTAATTTAACTGAATTAATCGAAAAATCTTTTGCTATTTTAAGCATCAGCTCAACTCTAGGTATGGCCGGAATCTATTTTCTGGCTTCAGATCTGTATCAAAGAAATGATTTTCTTGAATATCTTGCCACTTTAGCTATTTGTGTAGATATCAAAGATTTCAATAAAAAAGAAATTGAACTGATTGAAAAATACCCCTTACTTAACCATTAAACCTTATCAAAAAACACTCCAAACTTCTCCTTCTTAACTTTCTTCTCTCCAAAGCATTGATGTTTCTTCACAGGATCAAGCACTCCCAACCCAATCTTCTCTGCACCCACTTTCTCTTTGATATCATTCTCAAATTTTTTCACTAATTCCAATAAACCTTCGCTCAACTTCAAATACAGGAAAATCCTCTCCTTTTTCTGCAGACCAGCTTCCTTCCTCATCTGCTGTACCTGGCGCATGATTTCTCTGGCATAGCCTTCTCCTTCCAATTCTTCATTCAACACTTTGTTCAGATAGACGAAGCCACCTTTGAATTTCCCTTCTTTATATGCTTCAGGCACAGTATTCTCAATGATCAGATCTTCCCGTTTAATCGAAACTTTCCTGCCTTCAATCTCAAACTCATAGCTTCCTTCTTTTTCCAGATGGCCCAAGATTGTTTCTGAACTATCCATCGACAGTTTAGCAATCACCTGAGCAGTCAATTCTTTATACACTGGAGCTAGTTTCTTGAAATCACTCGTCAATTTAGTTTCCACTCCCGGCAGCTCTTCCATGATGCTGATCTCTCTGACATTGAGCTGTTTTTCAATGATTCTTCGTAATCTCTCCACAGCCAGGATCACTTTCTTGTCCTTGCTGGCCACGACTAATTCTCCCAATGGCCATCTCACTCCCATGCTGAGCTGCTCTCTTAGATTCAATCCGGTCTGAATCACGTTCTTGGCAGTTTCCATCTGCTCTTCCAGTTCTGGATCAATCTTCTGAGAGTCAAAGGAAGGCCAGGAAAGGTGATGCACACTTTCCTCATCTAATCCAAATTCTTCTTTGAAGTTCTGATAGATGGCTTCAGAAATAAAAGGAATCACGGGAGCAAAGGCCCGGATACATTCCAACAGCACCTTTCTGATCGCATACATACAGATATCTTTGTCCGCCTTACTGCCCACAGCACTCTTTTCTCTGATGATCTGAATATAAGTTCTGCTCAATTCCAAGAACAGTTCTTCCAAAGGAACAATGGTGTCATCGAGTTCATATTTGTCAAAACAATCAGTTACTTTCTTGAGAGTCGCATTAAGTTTGGAGAAGATATACTTTTCTTCCAGGTCCAGGATGTTTTCCATCAGGTCTCCATCCAGGCCGAAAGGATTGGTGTTGTTTTCTTTAGCCAGATCAATCAATAACTTATGAACATTCCACAGTACTCTCAAATTTCTCTCTTTGATCTTGCACTCATCCCAGCTAAAATTGATCTCCGAACCAGCATTGTTCTGGCACATATAATATCTTAGCACATCAGAGCCATGCTTATCGATCATTTCGTAGGGAGAGATGATGTTGCCTAAAGACTTGCTCATCTTTTTTCCTTCAACATCTGTCAGCATGCCGTGCACATAGACATTATCATAACAGTTCTTTCCAAAAGCGATCTGAGAGCAGATCGAAAGCATACTAAACCACAATCTGGTCTGTTCTTTGGCTTCCAGCACTAGATCTGCCGGGAACCATTCTTTGATCAGTTTTGGATCATTATTAAGACAGTTCCAGGAAGTTGTTCCGGAATCAACCCAGACATCGATTACATCAGGTTCTCTGCGTTTCTCTCCTCCACAAGAACATCCATATTTAATCTCATCGACCCAGGGCCGATGCAGATCCTGCGGCTCTTTTCCGCTCTTTTCTTTCAGTTCTTCTACAGATCCAAGCACATCATATTCCTCACATTGACTGCATCTCCAGATCGGCAAAGGTGTTCCCCAAAATCTCTGGCGAGAGATTGAATTATCCCGCAGGTTGCTCACCCACGATTTAAAAGAGTTGTTGGCAGTCTCAGGAATCCAATGCACTTCTGCATTATCCAATAACATCTTTTCCCGGATATCTTCAATCTTCATAAACCATTGATAAGTTATCCTGAAGATCACTGGCTTGTGGCATCGCCAGCAGTGGGGGTATTCATGTTCTACCTGAGTTATAGCGATCAGATTACCTTTCTCTTTCAGATCAGCAACAAATTTTGGATCATCTTTTTTTGCTTTCAGACCAGAAAATTTGCCCATTCCCTCCGGAAATACACCATCTTCACCCAAATTATTGAAAGGAATTATCTGATACGGCTTAGCTGCCTCCTGATCTTCTGGACCACAGCCGGGAGCGCAATGTACCAGTCCAGTTCCAGCAGAAGTATCCACATATTCTTCACTAAGGATGATTGTGAACACTTTCTTATTTTCCTGCTTGACTTTCTTCAGTTCAGGAAGCTCTTCCATCCAGGGATGCTCATATTCCAGCCCTTCCAGCTTATCACCAGTAAACTCTTCAATGATCTCCATCTGCTTGTCAGCCACTGCCTGGACAAAGGGACCCGCTAAAGCTTTCGCCAGGATCCAGACTTCATTTTCAACTTTAGCCCGGACATACTCCAGATTTGGATTGACCATCACGGCCAGATTGAACGGCAAGGTCCAGGGAGTAGTTGTCCAGATGACAATAAATTCATCTTTCTTCCCTTTGACAGGAAACTTGACAAAGATAGAATTGTCTTCTACATTCTGGTATTCACATTCATGCTTGGCCAAGGCTGTTTCACAATTTGCACACCAAGTCAGCACCTTTTCACCGTAATAGATCCTGTTTTGCTCGTGAGCTTTTTTGATCAGCTGCCACTCTCCTTCAATAAACTCTTTCTTGATCGGCATGTAAGGATCTTCCATATTCAGAGAGATACCTAAGCGCTGCAGATCTTTGACCATATAGCCAGCCATCTCAGTGGAGAATTCAAGACATTCTTTGATGAATTTATCCATCCCAAATTTGATGATGTCCTCTTTAGTCTCCAGCTTGTGTTTCTCCATCACTTTATGCTCTGTAGGCAGACCATG
>JBDREV010000055.1:0-2328 GCA_043819375.1 Candidatus Woesearchaeota archaeon | reverse complement strand
GGCTAGTTTTTTCTATTATTACAATTGTTAATTCCATGTGGTTGTTATAAACTACACTAACAACTCCCCAGCCTGCTCTGTGGGGGTTTTGTTTACGCCTTTGGGGTGGTAAAAAAAAAAATAAAGGAGAAATAAAAAAATAAAATGGCTACATACGATGATTTCAAGCTGGAACAATATGTTAACACTAACCCCGTGGGCAGAATCGGCGACGAAACTATTTTTCTTCGTGATGTTATCTTAGGGATGGAATTCAGCAAACTTAACGGAATCCTGCGCGGCCCTAAAAGTTCAGGAAAAACTCAGTTGATGAGAGATATCTATAATGGTCATTTTGGCGGTGATGAACATGCTTTATGGGAGATGGGAAGGACAGATTTCCGGCCGAAAGATCTTTTTGAAAAATTAAACTTATCAGTTGCCAGGGGTGGATATTCTTCACTGCCTGAAATCAGGACCGCTTACAAGGATGGAAGAATACGCCATCTTATCTCTACTTTTGAAGTTGATAAATCTGGGCAGATCTCTCCTCAATGGAAGGAAATTACTGAAAGAGAAGTTAAACAAATCTTGGAAATTCATTCCACAACCTCAGATCAGTTGGTGCAGCTTAAGAATATTGAAAAGAATTTCTTCACGATAGATGAGTATAACCGTTGTCCGGAAGTCATCATGAATTTATTTTATGGGCTGATGACCGGAGAGATAAATCATGAAGGAAAAATTATCCGGCTTGGCGACGGCTATTATTCAGGTTTAGCAGCAGTAAACCCAGAAGATTATGAAGGTACTTTTAAGATGGATGCAGCGATGTGGGCCAGATTTCATGTAGCTGTAGATTTTGCTGCTTACCCTATCACTGTGGCAGACAAGGACGAACTTAATCAGCGTAATCTGTCTCCAGATGTGCATAATTCCAGTTTAAGAGACCTGACTAAAAATATATTTGCGATCTATGAAAAAGTAAGATCGAAACAGCCGACCTTTGAAGAAAGATTGATCCTTCAATATTTCCAGTCAGGTTTAGATCTGTGTACAGAAGCAGGCAGGTCTAAAGAGCTTCTTGATTGGCCAAGGCACTGTGCTTCAAAAGGTTGCTCCAAACATACTAAAATTTGCGGAACTGTCAAAGGTCTTGATGCTAGGGCTATCAGGGCAGTTTACCGGCTGGCTAAAGGGCTGGAAGAAGTTGTCAGGTTAAAGATGGACAGGGAAGATATAGAGATAAACCCAGTAGATTCTTTTTCTCTTGCCTACCAGTTTGTCGCTCCCTATAAGGGAGTTCTTCATCCGAAAGAAGTCAAGGAAGCCAGAGGCATAGAAGCGCTGGTGCTGGCAGAGAAGATGCCCAGCATCAGGACTAATCTTGCTGACGTGATCGAGAGTATGAACAAGTCATTACTGATCTTAGGGAAGAAATCCGGCCAAAAAGAAGTTACTGCGACAAAGAAAAATTTCAGGGAATTGGGTCAGGAATCAGAATATGACAAAGTGCTTGATAATGTTGAAAAAAAATACACTGTCAGAAGAAAACTTTCTTTTGAAGAGGTCGCCCAGGAGATTCCTCAGATTTATGAAGCGATGCTAAAGAAAACATTCTCAGCGGCTGTCCAGACTGGATTAATAGATCATGAGCCGGGCATACTGGCTTTTTTGAAACAACAAAATGAGGCATTATATACCCAATTGATTACTTTAAAGAAAGGGATATCTAAAAAAGATTACAATAACCTGCCGGTTCCAAAAGAAAAAAAAGTTTCTCTTGAAGAGATAAACAAAAAGA
Source organism: Candidatus Woesearchaeota archaeon (assembly GCA_043819375.1). Taxonomy (GTDB): domain Archaea; phylum Nanobdellota; class Nanobdellia; order Woesearchaeales; family GW2011-AR9; genus JBDREV01. The sequence continues at coordinate 545 of JBDREV010000055.1, read as the reverse complement.
TGAATGATCGTTATACTAGCATACTTTCGCAGGTAGTTGAGACTGTGTTTTGCTCTTCTGGAGCCTTAGTGGCGGCAGAATCCTTATCGATTCCCGTAGATAAAATAGCGACCATGGTCAAAAAGGCGCAGAAAGAACTTCCGGATAAGGAGATCGAATACGTTCCTGAAGACAAGAAACAACAATATGAAACTGAGAAAGGATTAAGACTGAGGAAAAAACTGGCAGAGATTATCGCTGAACAACATAAAGCTGAGTTAGAAAAGCACTTAAAGGGAGAAAAGTCATTCCTGAGCTATTTTGTAGCGGAGGAGATGAAGAATGGCAACTGATTTCAAAATCGATTTCAGCAAAATACTGCCTATTCCTACTTTGGAAGAGTTTGCCAGGAAGCAGGAACTTTGTTTGGATGAAGTTTCTGCTGATAACGGCAGGAAAAGAACCCAAGACGATTGGTTCAAATACTGGTCAAAGATCAAAGACGGCCGAGTGATGGCTTCCCTGGGTGATTTGTATCAGTCTTTCAAATTAATCAAGAAGATGCG
>JBDREV010000054.1:0-6480 GCA_043819375.1 Candidatus Woesearchaeota archaeon | reverse complement strand
CTGCGGAGATGCAGAAGAGGGTTAGGGTGAAGCAAGTGATGATCCTTAAATCAAAGCTGAAGGTGATTGGGCCTAATTCAAATAGTTATCAAGCATTTAGACTTATGCTCGAACAGAACCTGGATCTGTTGCCAATAATCTCCAAATCAAGAATTGTTGGTGTAGTCTCCAAGAAGAAACTTACTCACTGCCTGATCTGGGAATTGAAGTATGGTTTGAATAAAAAGATTTCTCGTAAATAAGATTTTCATCGAAAAGTTAATTAAATGAATTCCGTTTTTCTAGATTTATGGAAACAAGAGAGAAGATCCTAATTGAATTAAGGAAATTAATTGGCCATAATCTTGAGTTCATTGAAATACTGGAAAGAGGCAATGCTGCTATCTGGAGCGCTTTACAAGCTGTGGAAAAAGAAGTGCTTGTCCCTGAAGAGGGCGGTTGGCTCACCTATCTTGATTATCCTCCTAAACTGAATTTAAATTTAGTTAAAGTCAAGACTAAAAATGCAGTGATTGATCTTGATGATCTAGAAGAGAAATCTAAGACTGCTGACGCTTTCCTTTATCATTCTCTTGGGGGTTATTTTGCTGAAGAGCCAATTAAGGAAATTTATGATATCTGTAAAAGAAATGATTGTTTGGTGATCATGGATGTCTCTGGCAGCATCGGCACCAGATTATGCAATGGCAATTATGCAGATATTCTCTTTGGCAGCTTCGGTAGATGGAAACTGGTCAACGCTCATACAGGTGGTTTCATCTCTTGTAAAAATAAGCTGCTCTTTGAAAAGATCAAGCCTTCTTTCAAAATGTTGGAAGAAGAAAAACTGAAGATTGTTCTAAATAAGATCAATGAGCTGGAGGATCGGATCCTGTTCTTGTTTAATCAGCGGGAAAAGATTGTTGCCGATCTACGCAAGTTTGAGATCATCAACAAGAATCATCCCAGTTTTGTAGTTGTGGCCAGATTCAATGATGAGCCGGAGAAAGAGAAGATTGTTGGATATTGCAAGAAAAATAACTGGGAGTTTACTGAATGTCCTAGATATATCCGCACCAATCAGCAGGCCATCTCTATCGAAGTGAAAAGGTTGGAGTAAATTTTCATTAGCTTCGTTGACAGAAAGAAATAAATACCCTCATCAATTCTTCTGTTTAGGTGATCAATATGGCTTTAAAAATACCTGAATCAATGGAAGAATGCTTATATTTTACTAATCGACCGATCGGCAAGGGTAATCTCCTGGCTTGGGTCTATCGAAAGAAATGTCCTAAATGCGGTAAAGCTCAGATGGGCAAGCCCGTGGAAAAAGGAAAAATAAAGACCAGAGCTGATTATTATGAGTGCCCTGCTTGCAAGTATAAAGAAGAGAAAGTAGAGCATGAGGAAAGTCTTACTCTAGAAGCACGATATACTTGTCCCAACTGTGGCAAGGAAGGAGAATCCACCGGAAGCTACAAAAGAAAGAGTTACAAAGGTGTTCAAGCTTATGTGGTCGAGTGTCAACATTGTAATGAACAGATACCCATTACTAAGAAACTGAAAGATATCAAAAAGAAATGAAATGTCAGAGATTATTATCTGTTTAGGCAAGAACCTTTCTGCAGCAGATTCTAAAGAAGTGATGCAGGCTAGAGTCAAGAAAGCAGTTGAATCATTCAATCGGTACAAAGCTGAGAAGCTGATCCTTTCTGGCGGCTATTATGGGGATGAGGTTCTTTCTGAAGCTAAATTTATGTGGGTTTTGATAGGAGATAAGATTTCTAAGGATAAAATAATTCTTGAAGAACGTTCAATAGATACATTGGAGAATGCCAGATTCTGCAACAAGATCATGGATAAGTTTGGTTTTAGGTCTGCTGTGGTGGTAACTTCTCCATCCCATCTGCAGAGAACAAGATATCTCTTCAAAGCGATTATGAAAGATAAAAAATTAGATTTTGTTAAATCCGAAGATAAATTAAGTTTCTTCCAGACAATCTATGTTTTTATCAAAGAAAGTTTCGCGTTGTTACTTCTTAGACTGAAGAAAAGTACTTACTAATGTAGAGATCAGGGTCAGCCAAATTACACCAGAAAGCATCAGATAAGCAAACATTTTCCAGCCATTGGTGTAAATCAGCAAGGTTGAAGCAGCCATTCCTACAAGAATGTTGATTGGCATAATTTTCTTTAAACGATGGATAATCTCCTCACGACTCCGATTCTCTTTCTGTAGTTTTTCATGTTTAATCTGATATTCCCTAATCACTTTCTCTCTGAACATTCTTTCTTCAACTGGAGTCAATTTCATAAAATCAGAATATCCTCCGGACTATATAAATCTTTTTTTCAGGAGCAATTTTGGGGCAGTAATCTTTAAATAAACTTGTATCTTAATCCTAAAAATGACCAAGACAATTATCACTGCAGCTTTACCGTACGCAAATGCTCCAATCCATATCGGACATCTGATTGAATATGTGCAGGCAGATGTCTATTCCCGCTTTCTGAAACTGCTGGGAGAAGATGTTATCTATATCTGCGCTTCAGACATGCATGGAACCCCGATTGAAGTCAAGGCCCATGAACAGGGAATGAAACCTAAAGAATACGCCCTGAAGTTCCATGAGCAGAATAAAAAGACCTTTCAGAAGTATCTGGTCAATTTTGATAATTATTACCACACAGATTCCAAAGAGAACCAAGAACTAGCTGAATCTTTCTTCAAGAAACTGAAAGATAATGGTTATATCTATCAAAAAGAGATGGAAACTATCTACTGTCTCAAATGTGAACGCAATTTACCTGATCGCTATGTCAAAGGCACCTGTCCTAACTGCGGCACTTATGATCAATATGGAGATATCTGTGAAAGCTGTAACCTGACTTTGAAAGGGACAGATCTATTGAATCCAAGATGTTCTTTGTGTCAGGGAACCCCAGTAAAAAAGGATTCAGAGCATTATTTTTTCAAATTGAGCAAATTCTCTGCCAAACTTAAGAAATGGCTTAAAGATACACCATTGCAACAGGAAATCAGAAATTCCATCAACGAATGGATCACCAAAGGCCTGGAGGATTGGTGTATCTCCAGAGATGGCCCCTATTTTGGCTTCAAGATTCCTGGAGAAGATGATAAATACTTTTATGTCTGGATGGATGCGCCGATCGGTTATATCTCCAGCACTAAAAATTATACTAAGAAATGGGAGGAGTACTGGAAAGGAAAAGTAATCCATGTGATCGGCAAGGACATCATCTACTTTCATTTCCTGTTCTGGCCAGCTATGCTGATGGGAGCAGGATATAATCCTCCTTCAGACATTGTGGTGCATGGCTTTCTGACTGTCAACGGTCAGAAGATGAGCAAATCCAGAGGAACTTTCTTCACCGCAGAGGAATTTTTGAAGCTTTATGATCCCGAATACTTGCGGTTTTACTATGCTCAACATCTGAGCAAAAAATTATCTGACTTGGATCTTGATTTTGAAGATTTTCAGACCGTGATCAATAATCGATTACTCGCAAATTTAGGTAACTTCTGTTATCGCACCTTATCTTTTACTGATAAGAACTATGCGGGGAAAGTGATTGAAATTCATCCAGAAGAGAAACTTATCCAAGAGATTGACCAGTTGATTGCCGGGATCAAACAAGATTATTTGGACTTTAATTACAAAGAAGCCTTAGCCAAGATCTTGAAGATCTCTGACCAGGGGAATATCTATTTTCAGAAAGCAGAACCTTGGAAAGATGCTGCCCTGTCTCATTCCAGAGTCTCTTTTTGTGTCAACTTAGTCAGGAATTTAGGTATCCTGATCAAGCCAGTCATGCCTGTCTTTTCAGCTGAACTTGAAAAACAGCTCAATGAAAAAGAACTGCTCTGGAAAGATCTCAATTTTAAGTTCACTGGAAAGATCAGCAAACCAAAGATATTGATCAAAAAGATCGAGGAAGTTCCTCAAGCCGCTGTTTTCCCCTTGAATCTGAAAGTAGGCCAGATTTTTGAGGTCAAGGATCATCCCAATGCTGATTCCCTTTATGTGATGCAGGTTGATTTTGGTAAAGAGAAAAGGCAGATTGTGGCCGGCTTGAAGAAATATTTTACGCATGATGATCTGTTGGGAAAGAAAGTTGTGTTTTGTGTTAATTTGAAGCCAGCTAAATTGAGAGGACAGGAAAGCCAAGGCATGACTCTGGCTGCAGATGACGGCCAGAATGTGGCTATCTTAGAAGCAGTTGATTCTAATCCTGGTGATCTGGCTACTTTTGAAGGCTTTGAGAACAATCAGCAGCAGATCACTTTTGATGATTTCAAGAAGCTGAAGATGCTGGTCAGGGGCAAGCAAGTCTGTTATGGAACTAAACACCTCAAGACAGTTCATGAAAGCATTTCTGTTACTGGTGTGAAGGATGGGGCGATGATTGAGTGAATAAATAAAAGTGGTTTGAACTTATTGCCTCCGCCACCAAAACACTTATATATTAATTATTCATTTCTCAAACTAGAGGGTCAAAAAAAGATGGTAAACTTTTTTCAGAAGATTATCAACAGGTGGTTCAAGAATCTTTTTTCTAAAAAAAGTCATGTTAAACTAGGGCTTTATGGTCCTCCCAATGGAGGTAAATCAACTTTAGCCAATAAGATCTGTGCAGATTGGCTAGGGGAAGAGATGAGTTCAGTTTCTCATATCGCTCACGAGACTAGAGAGATCAATATTAAAGAGCAGGTCAGCATCAAGAATAAGAAAGGTAAGGAATTGACCTTTTCATTAGTAGATACTCCAGGAATCGCCACTAAGATTGATTATGAAGACTTCTTGAAGAAAGGGATGAAATCTACGGAAGCCAAGAAACGGGCTAAAGAAGCTACTCGCGGAGTGATTGATGCTATCAAATGGTTGGATAACATGGACTCAGTAGTTGTTGTCTTGGATGCCACCCAAGACCCTTATTCACAAGTAAATATCACTATCATCGGCAATTTGCAGGCCAGGAATATTCCGGTATTGTTAGTTGCTAATAAAGTAGATCTGAAGAAAGCCAATATTGAACGGATCAAGTCAGCTTTCCCTCAATATGAAGTTGTGGGTATTTCAGCCAAATATGGCAAGAATGTTGACCTGTTTTATGAAAACTTATTTAAATTAGTTAAATAACCTTAGACACTAAAAAGAGGCAAAAAATGGTTACTTTCCAATTCGTACCATACGTTGACATAGAAGCACTTAGCTCTGCTAAGAGAGTGAATAAACTGATCAATATTGTCAAAAATAATAAGATTGTTATTCTGGAAGGTCGTTTGACCAAGCAGGAAGAAGCTGATATGATTGAGATCACGATGGAGATGATCAGCCGTAAGTTCAAGGGCATTGAGATCAGTGTGATCTACCCAGATAAAAGCAAGTATTCTGGACTGCAGAAGGTCAGGGCAGGATTTGTGAATATGTTGTTGGGGGATCGACAGGGTTTGACCATCATCGGTCCAGCTTCAGTGGTTAAGAAGATTGAGCAGAATCCTAATAAGATTGAATTGTTCACTAAAGAGTTGAATTAAGCGAAATGATGCACTTCTCTTACACGCAAAGAATAGAAAGCTATTCTTTGGTGCCCAAACTTATTGTTTGCAATAAGTTCAGGGCAATAAATTTAAAAACATCTAAATAATACATTCTTTTATGCCACACCAATGCGTACGCTGCAGTACAATGTATGAAGACGGCGCCAATGAGATTCTAAAAGGATGTAAATGTGGGGCCAGGCTTTTTTTCTATATCCGTAAACAGCAGCTGGAAGAGGGCAAGAAGATGCTCAACAATCTGAGTGAGGATGAAAAGAAGCAGGTAGAGCAGGATGTGCGCGAGATGATCGGTATTGAGGAGGATCCTGACAAGCCAGTGATCCTTGATCTGGAATCTATCCGGGTGTTGAAGCCGGGCAAGTATGAGCTTGATCTGGTGCATCTGTTCAAGAAGGATCCGTTGGTGTTTAAGTTAGAGGAAGGCAAATATATCATTGATCTGCCACAGGTGTTTAAAAAAGAAGAGAAGGATTAAAGTTCATTATTAAGGGTCAGTTTAGCTTTTCTAATATGTGGAGATGATTATGATATTTCAATTTAAAGAAAGATTTAAATAGTTCTATTAATTAACAGTTAATAATTATTAACTAAGAGGAAACAATGGAAAAAAACCAAGAATTGTTGGGAATTTTGTTTAAGGATTTTTCCAATCAACATACTATCACCTCTCTTGCTAAAGAATTAAAACTTTCTAGGGTGGGGATGTGGAAGAGTATTAAAAAGCTTGAAGAAAGGGGCTTTGTTCTATTGAAATCAATTGGTTCTGGAAAAACAAGTGTGTATAAGATCAGTTTAAATTGGGAGAACATCCTAGTCAGAAAAAATCTTGCTTTATATTTAATAGAAGAAGCTCTTGAACCTAAGAGATGGAGAGTTAATTTTGCTGAGTTAGAAGAAAAAGTTGATTTTTTGATCTT
>JBDREV010000053.1:0-9255 GCA_043819375.1 Candidatus Woesearchaeota archaeon | reverse complement strand
TCTGTTCAGAGGTGCAGTAGATAATCTACTGGTCAAAGGAAAGAAATTAGTTGTTTTAGATTATAAGACCAGAGGATATCCCTTAAAGGAAGATACACATGAACATTATCAGGACCAGATGGATATCTATAACTTGCTCTTAAGAAAAAATAACTATGAGACAGAAGATTACACTTATCTGATCTTTTACCATCCACATAAAGTAGAGCCTAATGGTCATGTCTGCTTTAATACGGATTTAATAAAAATAAAAGTAAACATAAAAAACGCAGAAAACATCTTCAAGAAAGCGATTGATGTCTTAGCAGGACTATTACCTGCTCCAAGTGAAGAATGTGGTTTCTGCAAGTGGGCTGAGAAAATTACCCACTAGACAACCAATTTCTTTAGATTTTGTCCACTAGATTAAGCTTTGAAACCTAAAAATTTTAAGTTTTCAGCCCCTACTTAAAAGGGCAGTGGACAACTGGACAAGTGCGGGCAAGATATATAAAGGAAGAACAGCACTACAATCCTATGGGAAAAACAACTTCCCACACTCACACTCCACTATCTCAAATGAAATCAAGGACAAACTGTTCCTGATGGACAGGATAGTTGAAACAAAACGCGAAAGCAAGGAGGTGTTTGGAATGCAAACACAAAAAAGTACAGGCAATCTGCCTGAAAAAAAGTTTAAGGCTGGCGCTGTGCAAGCGACAGTCTGGCTCAACAAGGGCCAAAATAAAAAAGGAGAGGAAGTAGGCTACCGGTCCATCAGCCTGGACAGGAATTACCTGGACAAAGATGGCAAGTGGCAGAACACTAGTTCTTTAAGAGTTAATGACTTGCCCAAAGCTAGCATTGTCCTACAGAAAGCCTATGAATACCTTGTTCTGAACGGAGAAAATGAAGATGAAAGATAAATCCCAAACTATTATGGACCTACCTGGTGTAGGCGCTGCTACCGCAGAAAAGTTAGAAAACGCTGGCTACAAAGACCTGATGAGCATTGCCGTTGCTTCACCAGGAGAATTGATTGAGATAACTGACCTAAAAGAAGCAGCAGCTAAGAAGATCATCTATGCCGCCAGGCAAAGCCTGGAGATGGGTTTTGAGACTGGTGAAGAAGTGCTGAAGAGAAGAGAGAATATCAGTAAACTGAACACAGGCAGCGAAGGCTTCAATGCCTTATTAGGTGGAGGAGTAGAGACTGGAGCAATCACAGAATGTTTTGGAGAGTTCGGATCTGGAAAGACCCAGATTGGACATATGTTAGCAGTAAGATTACTAGAAAGCGATCCAGAAGCAACCGCAGTCTATATTGATTCAGAAAACACTTTCCGTCCGGAAAGGATCAAGCAGCTGGCCGAAGGTGCAGGGATCAGTCCGGAAGATGCTTTACAAAGAATTATGGTGGCCAGGGCTTACAACAGCGACCACCAGATGTTGCTAGCAGAAAAAGTAGACGAACTGATCAAAGAGAAAGGTATGAAAGTAAGATTGGTAGTGGTAGATAGTTTAACCTCCCATTTCCGAGCTGAATTTGTAGGCAGGGGAACTTTAGCAGAGAGACAGCAGAAGCTGAATAAGCACATGCACGTTTTGCTGAAACTAGCAGACACCTACAATTTAGCTGTCTATGTGACCAACCAGGTGATGTCGAAACCGGACACTTTCTTTGGTGATCCTACCCAGGCTATCGGCGGACACATTGTGGCCCACGCTTCCACTTTCAGGATCTACCTGAGAAAAGGCAAGAAAGGATCCAGGGTGGCGAAATTAATAGATGCCCCAAACTTGGAAGACGGTGAAGTGATTTTTATGGTCGAGAAAGGTGGATTAAAAGATCTTTAATTTTATTTTTCAATTATTTTTTACCTTAACTAACAAATCATAATTTTTTTACTTTGTACAAAATCATTTACTTAGTTTCGTAATCTCGAGTAAAATGAAAAATAAAAAATCTTCTTACACTTGCCACTCTCTTCCAGAATATGAGCTGGCCATGAAATTAAGAAAAGAACGTGGCTGGGGAGAGAAGAAGATTTGTCAAGAATTATTGAAGTATGGGTACCCTACTAAACCCGGTGCTGTGATTGGCTGGATCAGATATAACAAAAAGCCGTTCAATCATCGCTTGATTACACAGATTCCTGAGAGCTCCAAGGAATTGACTCTGGAAAAAGCTTATATTATGGGCACTCTTTGCGGCGATGGGTACATCTCCACAGGTTATCGTTTAGGATTAGATGTTTGCGATGAAGATTTTGCAGATTACTTTCAATGCTGTTTAGAAACAGTTTATAATATTAAATGTTCAAAAACAGTAAGAAAAAGAAAATCTTTTAGCTTCACTCCAACACCAAAACCACAATATTGTATAATGCTTGTTTCTAAACTAGTTGTTTTGGATTTGAATCAGTATACTCCTTCATTCAAAACGTTTGAATGGGCAGTTCCTGAAGAGATAAAAATGGCTTCCCCTGAAATTCAAGCAATGTTTATCAAGGGATTTGCTGATTCTGAAGGATCAGTTAAGAACAGGCATAGGAACAGAGAGATAGTCTTGACTTCAGGGAATAGCAGGGGCATTAAAGCAATCCAAAAACTCTTGTTGGATACTTTCAAGATCAATGCTTACCTTGTTAAACGAAACGACACAGTGTTTTTATTATACATCAGCGATTACAAATCATTAGATCTCTTTCAGAAGAATATTGGTTTCATCATCAAAAGGAAACAGGAGAAACTTGAAGCAGGATTAAAAAGATACAAACGCAAAGGTATCAGGAAGTATTCTCCAGGAATCAAACACTTAGCTCTTGACATGCTTAGACACGGCATGAATCATCAAGAGATTGGTAAACTTCTAAACACTTCTTATGCCAACATCCATGATTGGGAAAAAGCAGCAAAAGATCCAGATTATTACCATAAACGCTGGGTAAAATGGAAAGATAAGAATTAGTCCAAGAAACAATATTTTTGTTGTTTTCTACTTTTGATTACATTTTCTCCGATAAATTTATATACAAAATACCTATCCTATCTCTCAGATTTATGAGTATTAAGAACAAAAGTAAGACGAGAATTCTAACACTATACCTGGAGGTAAAAACAAATGTATGAACAAAAATCTGCGCCTGTCAATGAAGGCCAGGAATATGAAGTAGAGATTGAATCAGTAGGAGAAAAGGGGGATGGAATCGCCAAGATCAAGGGTTTTGTCCTATTCATACCAAAAACCCAGAAAGGAGATTACGTCAAAGTAAAAGTAACTAAAGTCCTGAAAAGTGTGGGTTTTGCAGAAGTGGTTTCCAAATTAGAAAAAAGGCCAGCATCACAGCCTAGAGCCAGGAAATTTGTTACTGTTCGTCCAGAAGAGATGCGCCAGGAATATGAGCCTGAAGAACATTACGAAGACACAGAAGACTTTGGAGAAGACCTGGAAGAAGATAAATGAATTCTAAGAGGATTTTTTTAGGGATTCCTGTAAATGCAGAAATCAAAGAAAAAGTAACTGAGATCCAACAAGAATTACAGCAGATTGAAGGCGGCTGGAAGATAGTCCAGCCTAACAACCTGCATCTTACTCTGAAATTCTTGGGGGAGGTTAAAGAAGAAAAGATTGAGAAGATCAAAGAGAAAATAGCTTCTTTAAACTTAGGAAAACCCTTCCAAGTAAAAGTAAAAACAATCGGCGTCTTTCCCAATGAAGATTACATTACAGTGATCTGGTTTGGTTTAGAAGACAAAGAACAGATCTTCTATCTGCATAAGCAGATTGACTTTGCTTTAAGTAAACTTTTCCCCATCGAAAAAGATTTTTTGGCCCATGTTACTTTGGCGAGAGTAAAATTCATCAAAGACAAGCCTAAATTCAAACAATTTCTCATTAAACACAAAAACATAGATTTAGGAGAGATGACAATCAACAAAGTAATCCTTTATGAAAGCAAGTTAGAGAAAGAAGGACCTGTTTATTCCATCCTGGAAGAATTTGAATTAAAATAAGGCTGTCCGACAGAATACAAGCACTGCACAATCTCTTGAGGATATTGCTTCTGCATCTCTTTCAATTTCAGCCGTTCCCGTTCCAACTCCTGTTCACATTCGATCAAAGAAACAGCTACAGGATTATATGTGCCCATGATCTTATTCACCAGTCCCTTAGTTCCTATCGTCTGTCTTCTCAGATTCTCACAGGCATCTTCCAATGAAGAGATAGCTTCTAGCACCGGCTCTGTTTTAGATTCATACCTAGTTCTTAATTCATGATTCAGCTTCCTGATGAAATTACGGTCAATGTTACTTAGTTCAGACATACAGAGAAGGATTTCTTGATGATTTATATTCTTTTTGAATCGGTAACTAAAATTTTAAATACGCGGCAGGTTTTATATTTTAAATCAATCTTAAAATAAAAAATAAAAGTGGTGATATATATGGTAGAACGTGTAGCTTGGTTTAAAGATTTAAGTAAGGATTCTCTGGCTGTAGCTGGTGGGAAGGGTGCTAATCTCGCCGAGATGACCAATATTGGTCTGCCGGTCCCGCCTGGCTTTATGGTCACAGCCCAGGCTTATGAAGAATTTATTGAAAAGACTAAGATCAAGGACAAGATTCTCTCTTTATTATCTGGATTAGACACTGAAGATACTGCCAAATTACAGCAGGTAGCAGAGACAGTGCAAAAGCTAATCACTTCTACTACTATGCCGGAAGAGATCAAGGAAGAGATCTTAGAAAATTATGAAGCTTTGAGTGCAGAGAAAGGAGCAGCAGATAAACTTCTTAATAAAGATGAAGCCTTCGTAGCCGTAAGGAGCTCAGCTACAGCAGAAGACTTACCTGAAGCAAGTTTCGCCGGACAGCAGGCCACTTTTCTGAACATCCAAGGAAAAGAACAGCTGATCCAAGCTGTAAGGGATTGTTGGGCCAGTTTATTCACTGCCAGAGCGGTCTATTACCGTCAACGGAATAATTTCCCCACCGACAAAGTCCTGATTGCTGTAGTGGTGCAGAGGATGGTTAATTCTGAAAAATCAGGAGTGATGTTCACGATTAATCCTGCTACCAATGCCGGCAATGAGATTGTGATTGAAGCAGTCTTTGGTCTGGGAGAGGCCATTGTCTCTGGTGCAGTCAATCCAGATCTTTACATAGTCAACAAAGAAGACCGTGCAATAAAAAAGATCGAAGTCAAGAAACAAGAGTGGGGATTATTCAGAGATGAACAAGGAGAGAATGAAAAGAGAAAGATCAAGTTAGGATTACAAGAAAAGCAGATCCTCAACGAAAAACAGGTTAAGGAAATTGCCCGGCTAGGAAAAAAGATCGAAGAGCATTATGGCAAGCCTCAGGATATTGAATGGGCTATTGAAGGGGAAGACATTTATATTGTCCAAAGCAGAGCAGTAACTACCTTCAAAGCTCAAGAAAAAGAAGAAGAAGTTACTGAAGAAGCAGGAAAGATTCTCTTGAGAGGTGAGACTGCTTCCGGAGGAGTATACAGCGGTAAGGTCAAACTTATTCATGATACTGCGGAATTAGATAAGATTGAAAAAGGAGATATCATGGTCACAGTGATGACCAATCCAGATATGGTTGTGGCCATGCAGAAAGCGGGAGCCATCATCACTGATGAAGGAGGTATGACCTGTCATGCAGCTATTGTCAGCAGAGAGATGGGTATACCTTGTTTGGTGGGAACTGGGCATGGTACAGAGGTGTTGAAGGAAGGACAAACCGTAACTGTACATGCCACCAGAGGATTAGTCTATGAAGGGAAGATTGCCGTGAAGAAAGAAGAGAAAACAAAGATGATCTCCACAGAAGGCATTCCCATAACTGCTACTGAAATCAAAGTGATCATGGACCTGCCGGAAAAAGCTCAGGAAGTGGCCGACACTTACCATCCTGACGGTGCAGGTCTGGTGAGATTAGAATTCATCATTGCTGCCGGAGGAATCCACCCCGCAGAATATATCAGGCAAAACAAAGATGAAGAATACACCCAACTGTTAGTAGATAACTTACGCAAGATCGCTGTTGCTTTCAAAGGCAAGCCAGTGTGGGTAAGGAATTCAGATATCCGTACAGATGAATACAGGAACTTACAAGGAGGAGACCAGGAGCCACATGAGTCAGACCCAATGATCGGCTGGCATGCCATCAGAAGACTGTTAGATGAACCCAGGATCCTGAAAGCAGAATTCAAAGCCATTAAGTTATTACATAAAGAAGGGTTGACCAACATCGGGATCATGCTGCCATTTGTGATCAGGACTGAAGAAGTAAAGAAAGCCAAGGAGATCATGAGAGAAGTTGGCTTAGAGCCGTGTAAAGAAGTTGATTTTGGAGTGATGATCGAGACCCCAGCTTCCTGTTGGATCATTGAAGAATTATGTCAGGAAGGAATTGATTTTGTCAGTTTTGGAACGAATGACCTAACACAATTAACTTTGGGCATTGACAGGAATAATGGTAGAATTGCCAAATTATTTGATGAGATGCATCCAGCAGTATTGGGAGAATTAGCTAAAGTGATCAAGACGTGTAAAAAGTATGGAGTAAAGACTTCCATCTGCGGACAGGCAGGTTCACGACCAGAGATGGCTGACTTTTTGGTGCATCAAGGAGTTGATTCCATCAGCTCTAATGTGGATGCGATCAATGAGATCAGGAGAGTGGTGGCCAGGACAGAACAGAAACTGATGCTGGATGCGGAAAGAGAAGAATTAGCTGAGAAATGAAAAAATTCTCAAAACAATCCTGGCAGAAAAAGAAAGAGTTGTTGAAAGACAAACTGAAGCGATCAGAAGAGAGAATAAAAGAACAGCTGAAAGTAAGGTTTGTTATCTTCTTGTTTCTAGTTGTGCTGATCTTTTTTGGAGTGCTGCTGTTTGCAGCCAGGCTCAATGACATGATGCAGGGAGCTATCCTTATCTACGGGCTGCTGGCAGTTTTTATCATTGCCTTTGTATCAGATATGCTGATGCAGCCGATCGGGCCTGATGTTCCTTTAGTAGTGGGAATATTGGCAGGGATGGGTCCGATAAAAGTCACTGCTGTGGTTATCCTGGCCAGCGCTATAGCTACAGTGTTGGGTTATTATCTGGGATTGAAATTAGGAGCAGATGGATTGAAGAGGATCTATGGAGAAAAGAAATATGCTAAGTTGGTCAAAACATATCACCGCTACCATTTCATTGTGCCGATTGCGGCCTTGACTCCAGTTCCTTATGTTCCTGTCTGCTGGTTTTCAGGAATTCTGAAGATGGATTTTGTGAAATTTCTATTATATGCAATTATTCCCAGGGCAATCAGATTGATTGTTGTGGCTGTGGTTTTTTATCTTTTGTGGTACTGACTTGTTTTTTCTTCAACGGAATCCGGGTATGCTTCTTGCAACTCAGACAATAGATAATCAATTTGCCTTCTCTGGTCCGGATCCGAGCATTCACCCCAGTTCTTAGATATTTATAACAGTGCTTGCAGAATTTTCTTTTCAATTCCACAGTAATCCTGACTTTGGCTTTCATCTGGATCTTCCTGGCCAGTTCTACATAGCGATGGCTTAATTCAGGATTAATAGAAAACTGTTCATCTGCCTGCTGGAAGAGAACGGCAATCCGTTCTAAGGCAATCTCTTTCTGCCTGGTTTTGGAGAAAATCTTCTTCATTGATAAAGATAAGAAAAAGAGTTATAAAAAACTATCTATCTTCCAGCCACAATCATGCTGCTGGTCAGTTTAACATCTTCTCTGGAACGGATCTTTTCCATCACAAATGTTCCTAATCTTTCAGGTTCATCCAGTTCTACTTCAGCTAGGATATCCCATTCTCCAAAAAGGATATAAGCCTGTCTGACCTCTTCAATCTCTTTTAGTTCATCCAGCACCACTTGCTCATCACACTGATTCAAACTTATTAAGACAAAAGATTTCATTTTTGACCACCCATGATTATAGTAGCTTTCCAACTATTTAAACTTTTAGAAAATCTTCAAAGGAAAAATATAAAAACAGCCCCACATTAATAGGAGCATGGGAAGAGGAAGGCCTTGCCAAAGCCAGATCAGACAGAACATCATTGAGATTCTCTACTTTATGGGCAAGGGCTATGGATACCAGATCAGCAAGGTCTACAATGAGGTCTTTGCCAAAGTTAGCCAAAGAAGTGTCTATTATCATCTAAAGAAAGGAGTGTTTCTTAAAGAACTAGAATTAAACAAGATTGAGAAAGAGGAAGGTGATTTCTCCTGGGGAAGCACAGTTGAAAAAACATACTACAGCTTAGGTGACAAAGCCAAGCCTAAAGGCAATCTACAGGTAAAAGAATTCTTGAATAAATTAAAAACCAAATAGTCTTTTCAATAATGGAAAGAACAGGTTCAAAAGCAACACCACTAAAAAGAACATGGTGATGCGGCGGTAATACTTCTCTCCTCTATCTTTTCCTTTCCAGCGGTGGAAATAAACCTGTAACATTCGGCCACCATCGACAATCGGCAAGGGGAGCAGATTAAATAATCCAATTCCTAGACTCAACAGGAACAACCATTTGAGGAAACCAGCAATCCAAGTTACTGAGTAATAGATTGCTTTCCAGATTCCATACTGATATCTATCAAGCATTGTAACTTCGTTCTTGATATCAGAAATTCCTAAGAATGGTTTGCCGGGATCATTGGGATTATCTGCCAAGACTAAGGCATAACTTCCATTAGCAGTATCCAGCTCAACCTGGTCTCCAGGTGATAAGCAGGACAATTTCTCACTGAAGTCAATAAAATTATCAACACCTTCCCCATCAATTCCAGTGATTATTGTTTCCGGAGGTAATCCAGCTAGAGCAGCAGGAAAATCTTCTCCATAATAATCCGCAAAGCTCCAACCAGTAGGCTCAACCATAATCTGCTGTAAAGGTGAAAAAGCAAAGTTCAATAGTAACAAGGCCACCAAAGCCAAGAGAATATTAGAAAATGAACCGGCCGCCAGTACAGAATACTGTTTGATATCATCTGCTTTTCTGAGCTTCTCTTCATTAGGCTCTACAAAAGCACCCACAATCGGGCCGAATAACACCAAACCTGTATTCTTGACTCCCAGACCATTAGCCCGAGCCACAATTCCATGGGCAAATTCGTGCACCAAAGCAATCACAAAGATGGCTAAGATCCAGTACCAGAAGGGCAATACTCCCATTCCGGGAATATTGACTCCAGGCAGAACTAAAGATACACCAGAGACAGTCTCCGGTTTGGTGAAC
>JBDREV010000052.1:0-3997 GCA_043819375.1 Candidatus Woesearchaeota archaeon | reverse complement strand
ATTTATCGAGGTTGAAGATCTTTCTGAGCAAATCCAGGCGGTTATCAGGACTATCTTGGAGAATTAGCTTCATCTCTTCTTGAGGACAATAGACAGTATAACGGAAGATGTAATTCTTGCTTTTGGTGATCATCTCTTCAGGATAATTGAGTAGATGGATAATCTCTGCCTTTAATTCTACTGGGGTAAGTTCTTTTTTGATGTTGTTGGTGATAATATATCCTGAAGCCTGCACAGTTCCTTGTTTTGTCTTTTTAAGATTTCGTTGGATCTTGATATCTTTTCCTTCCAACTGGAAATTAAGCTCTACTGATCCCTGAGTAGTTCCTTTCCTGAGCAGGGCCTCCCCATCAAGATCCGGCTTAGAGATGCCGAATAAGGCAAATTCTGTGGCCAACAGCAGAGTGGACTTTCCTGAGCCGATATCACCTGAAAGAAGGGTAGAATTCTCTGGAAATTGGATGGTCTGCTCTGTATAGGAGCGGATGTTTTTGAGGTTGATACTTTTGAGAAGCATATCTCTTCAAGGAAAATAATGTTTATAATAATTGTTGTAATGAGATACCCATTACCAACACTATTTTTTCCCAGGTATTTGGTGGTGTTTCAAACAGCGGATCTCATAGGCTTCTGCTGCTCCAACTAATTTGATCGGAGAATCATAATGAGCAGGCTCACCGTTGATGATTCTTTGAGGGTATTCGCCTAAATTATCACAGCCAACAATATCACAGATACCATAATTTTTTTCAACAGTGGTGGCGTAGGCCATCAGTAGAGGCATAGGATGAAATGGCTCACCACGAAAGTTCTTATCCAATCCGCTGCAGATGACTACCTTATCCGATCTGATCAGCCCTAAAATAATTTCAACTAATCTATCTCCTTGCTCAAACAAAGTGATCTCTTCAATCCCAATCACATCAGCTTGGGGATCCAGCTTAGCAAGAATCTCTGAAGGATTCTTGTCATCAACTTCGGTAGCTGGTAACGCCATGCCTGTTCTGGAGACAATGTACTCCCGAGGATGGTTATATCTTTCGTGCAGTTCTTGGCGATAATCACACTCTGGCTTGAAGATCTGTGTTTTCCTGTTAGTATATTGTAATTGATCGAAGTAATGAAGGAACAAAGGGGTTTTTCTACCTTTCATACCTCCAGTTATCACATGAAGTGTGCCGGGATTAAGAATATTAAGATCCATTTCATCACCTTTTTGTTTTCTGAAGAAAACTCCGGCTTAAATAAGATTTTTGTGATGGAAAAGTGATATTAGAATATAACAATAAAATGAATCAATAATCAATCCCTTTCTCGCCTTCTAATTTCTTGGGTCCTTTCTTCATCACAATCTCATTGACAAAATCTGCTCTTTCAATCAGATAGGCGGGGGCATTCCTGCCAGTGAGATAGAGATGGACTTCTGGAGGGATTCCCTCCAAAAGCCCAATCACCTCTTTTTCCTCAAATAAACCGATTTGAGCGGCAAGATTGATCTCATCTAAGATCAACAGAAATGGTTTTTGTAAGGCGGCCTGATGAGCATATTCCAAACCATCCTGAGCAAGCTTTTTGTCTTCATCACTGGGATGATGCAAGTCAACCCAGCCTTCCCGACCGAACTGCTTGACAGTGAGGCTTTCCAGTTTCTCTTGGATCTTGTATTCACCAATATCTTCTGTTCTCCCTTTCATGAACTGCACTACTACAACTTTGAAACCATGGCCCAAAGCACGCAAAGCTACACCAAAAGCAGAAGTGGTCTTGCCCCAGCCGTCTCCAGTCCAGAGATATACTGGTGCTCTCTTTTTTTCCATTCTCGAAGGAAATCAAAAGGATATTTAAATTTTTAGAGTTTCAGGCAGCTAATCTTTCCAGGCTTTCCTCAAACTCACTGATCTGTTTAAGAATAGTTTCTGTGGTAGAGATCCATCTGACCAGTTCTTCTACTCCTGTTTTTGCCCTTTGATACAGGCGTTGGAGATCAAGTTGAATTTTTTGATTGTCTTCAATTTTCTTCAGCAGCTGCATATCAGTCTTGATTTTGAGCAAGTCTTCTCTAAGTTCGCCAGTGAATACAGACGCTGCCTTGATCAGTTTGGCTTCAGCGATCTTTAACTGTTCTAGCAGTTTAGCCTCCTTCACTTTTAAGTTCTCAGGCAGCTCTTTACCCAGTTCTTCCAATTCTTTAATGATTCTTTGCTCAGATTGATCTATTCTTCTTTCTGCCCTTCCCGTCCAGCGGAGAATACGAAAAGCTTTTCTGATTTCTTTAAGAGCAGTATCGGGCTCTTTCTTTTCAATTTCTTCCAACTTGTTTTGCAGGTCTTTGGCATAACTGTACTCAGCGGCCACCCTGCCGATTGTTCTTTCGATGTCTTTTTTCAGTTCTTTCAATTCTTTCATTTTTTCACCTCATCGCAGATCTTACATCCAAAAGTTAAGACTTGCTCTTCTTTGCTTCCATAGCGATATACTGTCAGACCTTTGCAGCCTAAACGGTGTGCAGTCAGGAAAATCTTTTCAACTTCTTTAACTGTTGTGTTCTGGGGAAGATTGATTGTCTTGGAAACAGCATTATCTGTGTGTTTCTGGAATGCTGCCTGAACCGCCAGATGCTGTCCGGGGTTAACTTCTAAAGCAGTCGCAAATATTTTTCTTAAGTAAGGGGGAAGTTCTTCAATACCCCGCATGCTTCCTTGTTTAGAGATCCTATTAATTATTCTTTTATTGCCAAGTCTTCTTTGCTTAAACATTTTCAATAAGTCTTGATTGATCTCTGTGATTATTCTTTTTCCCAGCATTTTTCTGGTATAAGCCAGGGCGAACAAGGGCTCAATGCTGGAAGAGCAGCCGGCGATGATGGATAGAGATCCAGTGGGTGCAATGGTAGTGAGAGTGGCATTGCGCTGAGGTTTTTTGTGAGTACTTTCCTTAAAGTTAGGGAAAGCTCCTCTGATCTCAGCCAGGTGCTGGGACGCTGCTGTTGCTTCAAAAGAGATAAATTCCATCACATTCTCAGCGATCTTGACTGCCTCTGGTGAAGAATAAGAATTGTTTAATCTGATCAGCATATCTGCAAAACCCATCACTCCCAAGCCGATCTTGCGATTTTGCTTGGTAACTTCTTCGATCTTGGGAAAGATATAATCTGAAAGGTCAATCACATTGTCCAGGAAATGTACTGCATCATGAGCTGTGTTTCTCAGTTTTTCCCAATCAATCTGGCCATCTGTGACATGATTGGCTAAGTTGATCGAACCAAGATTGCAGGACTCATAAGGAAGTAAGGGCTGCTCCCCGCAGGGGTTGGTAGCATCAATCTTTTGTTTTGGTGTAGGATTATGTTTGTTGATAGTATCAATAAAGATTATGCCTGGATCACCGGTCTGCCAGGCAGCTTGACAAAGCAAAGAGAATAATCTTTGAGGATCCTTTTTAGTTTTCTTTTGGGTATGGGGGTCAATCAGATAAAATGGTTTCTTTTTCTGTAAAGCATGGATGAATTGATCAGTAACTGCCACAGAGAAATTAAAGTTGCTGATCTCATTTTTCTGCTTGCAGGTGATAAAATCTTCAATATCCGGATGATCAATTCTCAAGATGGCCATATTGGCTCCTCTTCTCTTACCCCCTTGCTTGATCTGTTCAGTGGCACAGTCAAAGACCTTGATGAATGAAACTGGTCCGGAAGATTTTCCTCCTGTCTCCTCAATAAAAGCATCCTGCGACCTTAAAGAGGAAAAATTAAAACCGGTTCCCCCACCATATTTGTGGATGATGGCTGTTTGATGCAGGGTCTGGAAGATAGAATCCAACGTGTCTTCAATAGGCAGCACAAAACAGGCAGCCAATTGAGGTGTCTTTGTTCCGGCATTCATCAAAGTGGGTGAATTGGGCAAGAAATCTAAAGAAGAAAGCAGTTGATAGAATTTTTGCTCAGTCTTAAGATAATCTTTTTTTTGTCTGGTGTAGTTGAGATCTGCTTTAGCAACAC
>JBDREV010000051.1:0-5352 GCA_043819375.1 Candidatus Woesearchaeota archaeon | reverse complement strand
GG
This sequence comes from Candidatus Woesearchaeota archaeon, assembly GCA_043819375.1. Taxonomy (GTDB): domain Archaea; phylum Nanobdellota; class Nanobdellia; order Woesearchaeales; family GW2011-AR9; genus JBDREV01. The sequence goes on along the minus strand of JBDREV010000051.1, from coordinate 5,350 downwards.
GTGATCTTATGGATAAACGAAAATATGTTGATTATGATAGGATTTTGAAGAAGATTTTATTGAAGAATTTCCTGAAAATGATGAGGTAGTCGATGAAAATGATGAGGAAAAGATGGATGACGTCAACGGTATCATCAATGGCAAGGAAGAAAAGGTAGAAAAGAAAGAAGTTAAGGAAGAACACAAGGAAGAAGAGGATCATGTTTGGAATGATGACTGGGAAGAGAAGGAAGAAACTAAAACTGAAAAAAAACCAGGGATGGGTTGGAAGATTGTTTCCGCAATCCTACTGGTGCTGCTGATCATTGCTATTTATACACATGGATTTAATTTTACTGGTGCAGCTGTAGCTGAATTAGATCAGACTGAAGCAGAAACAAAAGTATTGGATTATGTCAACAATAATCTGCTTGTGCCTCCTTACACTGCCACTGTGAAAACATCTGCAGATGCAGGAGATCTTTATCAAGTTACTTTGGATATTGCCGGACAAGAAGTTGAATCTTATCTGACTAAAGACGGAAAAATGTTTTTCCCACAAGGATTTGACTTAAATGCGCCTTTACCAACTACTGAGACAACTACTACAGAAACTGCTCCTGTGCAGGTTTCAATTGATGATGATGCTGTCAAAGGCAAGGCTGATGCACCAGTGACTATTGTTGAATTCTCTGATTTCGAATGCCCTTTCTGTGGAAGATATATTGAACAGACCTATCCGCAGATTGTCAAAGATTATATTGATACTGGCAAAGTCAAGTATGTGTTCAGGGATTTCCCGTTGGGCTTCCATGCTGAAGCCAAACCAGCAGCTATGGCTGCAGAATGTGCACATGAGCAGGGCAAGTACTGGGAATACCATGACTTGCTGTTCGCCAACCAGGACAGTTTAAGTGCAGATAATTACAAGCAATGGGCTGAGGATTTGGGATTGGATACAACTAAATTTGATGCTTGTGTTGACTCAGAAAAATATTCCTCTGAAGTGGATGCAGATCTGGCTGACGGCCAGAGTTATGGTGTCAGCGGAACTCCTGCGTTCTTCATCAACGGCAAGTTGATTAGCGGAGCCCAGCCTTATTCCGTGTTCAAGCAGGCGATCGAGGCAGAGCTTAGCGCTGGAACTACTGTTACTGAGACACAACCAGAGACAACTCCTGCTGCTACAGTGGAAGTGAAGGTCATGGCCAAGAAATGGCGCTTTGACCCCAACACTATCACTGTTAACAAAGGAGATACAGTTAAGCTGACGATCAGCAGTGAGCTGGACCTTAATTTTGTGCTGGCTCAGTTTGATGTGGAAGAAGAAGTGCTGGCTGGAGAGAGCAAGACTGTTGAATTCACTGCCAACAAAGCAGGAACTTTTGAGTACAACTGTGGCACTTATTGTTCTACTGCTTATGGTGAACTGCAGGGCAGTTCATTGAAGGGAAGCTTAACAGTCAATTAATTTCTGATTTTTTATTTTCTTTTTTAATCTTAAACAAAACATTTTTAACTTCCGTCTTATTCCATCTGTCCATGAAGAAAAAAGAAAAGCTCTTTGGTAAAGTCATCCTCTGGATCATGCTGATTATGATCGCTGTGGGATTTACTATCCCTACTTTCTTCAATGATGAGGAACAGCAGCAGAATCTTCCGCCGCGGATCTGTCAGGATGATGCCGATTGTTATTTAGTCTGTGATGAGCAGCCCAAAGCAGCCTTGTGTTACCAGAACCTTTGCCAGCAGAACTCCTGCCAGGAAGATTCACTATATCAAACTACTTCCATCACAGCCACACTGAAGATTGTGGTGGAAGGAGAGACTATTGATCTTAAAGAGCAATCTGAGCAGCTCAACAACTTTTTTGTCCAGTTTGAGAAAGATTCTTTTACTTCTCTAGCTCCCTTGAATTTAAACCAGATCCTAGACAAATTAACTATGAAACTGGATTCCCAATGCTTAAAGATCAATAATAAAGATTATTGTCAAGAGAATATTGATGACTTGCAGCTGTTGGTAAACGGAGAACGATCTTATGCCTATGGCAACCACTTTCTAGAGAATAATGATGAGATAGAAATAATTTACTCTTCAACATAAATCTTTATAAACTAATTCTGCAATTATGATTTCACGATGGAATTTGCAACGATTGAAAAATTTCTAGACAAATTAGCCGTCTTGGCGAATCTGAATGATAATGAACTACAACTGTTAAAAAATCCTCAACGGGTCCATGAAGCGTCTTTGGAAGTGAATGGGAAGACTTATTCTGCTTACCGAGTCCAGTATAATGATTCCCGTGGTCCTACCAAGGGAGGCATCCGTTATCATCCTGAAGTAAACTTGGATGAAGTCAAAGCTCTGGCTTTCTGGATGTCTTTAAAGACTGCTGTAGCTGATCTTCCTTATGGTGGCGGAAACGGAGGCATTGTTGTCAATTCTAAAGAATTGAGTAAGGAAGAATTAGAATTACTCAGCCGCGAATATATCAAGGCCTTCCATCAACATCTTGGACATACCAAAGATATCCCTGCGCCCGATGTTTATACTACTCCTCAGATTATGGCTTGGATGCTGGATGAATTTGAGAAGATCACTGGAGCAAAAGCTCCGGGAATGATCACTGGCAAGCCGCTGGAGCTGGGAGGTTCTCTGGTTAGAGATATTGCCACTGCTTTAGGTGGTGTTTATGTTTTAGAAGAAGCCATCAAAAAGATCAATCCTAATGAAAAGACAGTAGCCATTCAAGGATTTGGCAATGCTGGGATGAACATGGCTAAATTACTGCATGAAAAAGGTTTTACAGTTGTAGCTGTCTCTGATTCCAAAGGAGGAATCTTCAATCGGGATGGTTTAGATATCAAAGAAGTGATCAAGATCAAGCAGAAGACTGGTTCTGTGCTGGACTATCCCAACGTGGAAAAGATCACCAATGAAGAACTGCTCAAGCTTCCTGTAGCAGTGCTGATCCCTTCTGCCTTAAGCAATGTGATCACCAAAGACAATGCAACTAACATCAAATCAAAAATTATCCTAGAACTGGCTAACGGCCCTACCACTCCAGAAGCAGATGAAATCTTGCATCAGAACAATATTCTGGTGCTTCCAGATATCTTGGCCAATGCAGGAGGAGTTACAGTATCTTATTTTGAATGGGTGCAGAATAATTATGGTTATTATTGGGATGAGGATGAGATCAAGAAAAGGCTGAAGGAGAAGATGATCACAGCCTTTGACAAGATCTGGGACAAATATGAAGAGAACACTCACGACTTCCGCACCAATGCTTATCTGCTGGCTATCGAGAAGATTCTGGCTGCAGAACGGTTAAGGGGAAGAGTATAAGAATTCCAGATTTAGAAACATTTATATTTCTTTTAAATTTCTTCATTTTCGGTGATTTAAAATGAAGAAAATAATTTTGTTATCAGTGTTAATCTTAGGCTTGTTTCTAGTCAGCTGTAATCAGGTCGCAGAGAAGTCTATGGAGCAGCAGATCGAATCCCAGACCGGAGCAGATGCTGATGTAGATATCAAGGGGGATACTACTACTGTGACCACAAATAAAGGAGACACCACTGTAACCTCCACGGTTAAGAATGCAGATGATTGGTGCCAAGTTGGTTCAGAATGGAAATTGGCTTCTACTGGTAAAGAAACAGGAAACGCAGAATGGAAAGTACAAGGAATCATGAATTCTGGAGAATTCAAAGGATTGTGCCATATTACTTATCGTGCAGAATCTAATAGAGAGACTATGGCTTTTGATTACTATGTAGATGAATCCGGAGAGAATGGTTATATGGAGATGAATGTCAACGGCCAGAAATATACTTCTCAGTGGAGTGCTGAACAGTAGATGGAATGCAAACAAGAGAGAAATCTTCAGGATTGTAAATGCACTTACAGTAGCTGCCCCAGAAGGGGCCTCTGCTGTGAATGCATCCGCCATCATCTAGAGAATAGAGAATTGCCCGGCTGCTGCTTTCCGGCAGAAGCTGAGAAGAGTTATGACCGAAGTTTTGAACGTTTTGTAAAATGCATACAGGAAGGAAAGATATGAAAGCTTTATTTGTCATTGCTCAAGAGGGCTTCCAAGATCATGAGTATGCTGCGCCTAAGCAGATTCTAGAAGATGCTGGAATTGAAGTGATTACTGCTTCCAAACAGATTGGTAGATGTAAAGGAAGCTTTGGGGCAATCACTGAGGCAATTGTTTCTTTAGCTGAAGCCAAGGTTGCTGAGTATAATGTTATTATTTTCATCGGCGGCCCAGGTGCAGTTGATTATCAGCATGATCAAGAAGCCCATCATCTGGTTAAGGAAGTTGTAAAAGAGAACAAGCTCTTGGCAGCCATCTGCATTGCTCCTACTATTCTTGCTTATGCTGGAGTATTGAAAGGAAAACAGGCTACTGTCTGGAATGGTGATGGACAGCAAAGTAAAGTGCTGGAAAAGAACGGAGCAACCTATGTCAACAAGCCAGTTGTAGTTGATGGCAAGATCATCACTGCCAATGGCCCTCCGGCAGCAGAAGAGTTTGGAAAGAAGATTGTGGAGCTGCTGAAGCATTAATTCTTCTTTTCTTTCTAACTAACCACAACAATTTTAAACCAAAATATCTTTCTTGACTAAAAGAGGTAGATAATGTTCAACTATGATGTGCTTTGTGTTGGTTCAGCCACAGTAGATAATTTTCTGACTGTAGATCAATCTTTGAAAGGAATCAAGTTAGGTGATAAGGTTCTGGTCAAATCCAGAGAGATCCACTCTGGGGGAGGAGCTTCTAACTCTGCAGCAGCATTATCTAAATTAGAATTAAAAGCAAAAATCCTTACTAAATTAGGCCATGACCATGATGCTGATTTTATCCTCAAAGAGCTGCAGCAATATAAGGTGAAAAACATCTGCAAACACCGCAGCCAGAAAAGCACAGACAATGCTACCATTATCTCTTCCACTAAGGAGAGAGACCGCATCATCTATGTCTACAAAGGGGCTTCTCAGGAATTGAACTCTGCTGATTTCAATAAGTCACAGCTAAAATCTAGATGGATCTACCTAGCTACGTTGATGGGTAAATCACTGCAGACAGCTAAAGAGATTGCCCAATATGCTGAAAAGAATAATATCTCTGTACTATTCAATCCTTCTTTATATCTGGCGAAGAAAGGAAAGGCTTATCTCAAACCTTTCCTGCAAGCCACCACTGCCTTAGTTCTTAACAAAGAAGAGGCTCAGGCTATCCTTAATAAGAAAAACAACACCAAAGAACTATTGCTCGGTTTATCTGCTCTCGGACCAAAAATAGTGGTCATTACTGATGGACCCAAGAAACTTTTTGCCCTGGCTGAAAACAAAA
>JBDREV010000050.1:0-4392 GCA_043819375.1 Candidatus Woesearchaeota archaeon | reverse complement strand
GTCAATATCGATATAGCTCGCCAAATCCCCACGCTAAAGTGTCTGAAATCGCAAGAATTCATTATCATTAGTTGCGATTTCTGAGCATGCTCAAAAACCTACGGTTTCTGACACGTGGAGTATTTCTGGCTCGCACTTTAGTTGACCGATTTTTGGAACAAAGAAATTGGAGATTTCCGGTTCCAGAAATGCTTCGCATTTCTCGGAATCATTAAGTCGAGCGGAATTGTCGAGCCCACATCCATCCACTAAAGTGGAAGGTTACAGAAATCGTAGATACAGAGAAACGAAGTTTCTTGTATCTCTTAGAAATCTTAGATTTCAAAGAGATTTCTGAACTTCAAAAATCTTCGATTTTTGTAAGTATTGGCTCGACTTAACGATAATTTCAGATTGCCGATCAATCTCCACCAATAATTTAGAATCCGTTGGATTTTTAATTTGCTGAAAATGCCCCCGCATTTTCATCACATGGTTGAGCATAAATCACGAAGTAATTTTCTGCTCCAGGAAAATATATCATTTTTCAGTGGAGTGAGGCATTCTGCTAAATTATTTTGAATTTGTATCCAACAAAAACTTTATATACTGCCTAACTACCTAGGATTCGTGAGGGAGATGGCAGATAAAATTGCAAACATCAGAAAACAGATAGATAGGACAGATATGGTTCTCATCACAGCGTTAGCTGAAAGAATGTCTCTCATGCCTGATATTGCAGAATATAAAAAAGAGAATAATATCCCTGTCTTCCAGGAAAAGCGAGAACAGGATATTATGAAGAAACTCAAAAAAGTGTCTAAGGATTATAATCTTAATGAAAGTTTTGTAGAGGAGATCTTTCTGAGCATCTTTAATGAAGCCAAAAGAATCCAGCATGGGATCATAAATGACAAGAATGATTTCTAATGCTTAAATACCTTATTTATTTTAACAGCAATCCCGTTCTTCTTCTTAAGCATCATGATAGAAGTCATCTCTGCGTTTCCTATCGCAATTAATTCATCAGTAACAGTCATTACAGCTACTAAGTTATCAGGATTGATATCATTATGCAGCTTGAAAATCCCAGGGGCAGCCAGATCTCTGCCATGGCACAATGATTCAACTGCGCTGTCAAAAACCCAGATTTTTGGCAGATGCTGAACAGCATTCTCAATAGGCTGAATAACCTTCCGAATAAGTTTCTCTTTACCTTCTTCTTTCCAATAGAAATATGCATCAGTTAGTTCCTGCAGTGTGACCAAAGTTGATTCATCGAAGCATCCAGCCTTAGTCCTTCTAAGTTCTACCATATGTGCTCCAGTTCCAAGTCTTTTACCAATATCATGAACCAATTTTCGGATGTACGTTCCAGCTTGGCATCCTACTTGAAATAGAACATCTTTTCCCTCTATCTCCAACATGTTGATATAGTAAATATCTCTTTCTCTCTCTTGCCTTTTTACAGCAGATTTGATTGGAGGCAATTGAGTTATCTTCCCTGTAAACTCCTTGAACACCCTCCTGACTTTTTTCTCCTCGACTTCCTTATGTATATGCATTATGCACATATATTCCTTCCCAGCTGGCAACAAAGTCTGCACGATTCTTGTGGCTCTTCCAAGTGCTATGGGCAGTACTCCAGTCACTCCAGGATCAAGCGTTCCCGAATGTCCTGATTTTTTAATATGTAGAATCCTTTGAACATAATCGCTTACCTGATGTGATGTGGGTCCCTTTGGCTTGTCAATATTCACGATCCCATAATTCAAAAGTTCAGAGACTGATCTTTCTCCGGGTTGATTATTTGGGTCAAGAATTGTTTCTTTCTTGGTCAGGATTTCTCTTTTAATATTCTCAAAAGGCAAAGTGTTCATAGGAGAAATTAAGACACCTTTCCGGTTATTGAGACAAATGCGCTGTGGTCCAATCCTGTAACAGTATTATCAAAAGGAAGCGTAACATCTGCTTTGAATCTTCCAACCTCAATATCATCAGCACATGTAATTATCACTTTGACTTTTTCATCATTCTGGGCTGAGCATTCATGTGTGGCAGAAGTATCACCTTCAACACATTCAACCACGGAACTCTGCAGATTACAATTTTCAGATGATATCACAAGGGGAGCTGAATGGAGGCTATCATGGACCAGTACCGGATATCCTTGATTATTATGCACCACAAAAGCCACAGTGTTACCAGTAATAGATGCTTTACCAGTACAATCCATTCCAGCAGAACTTGTGCAACTTTCAGGAAGAATCATTCCAGCATCAAGAACCCCAAAATACGACAAAGCACCAACAGCAATCATCACAACCAGAATAGCCCAACCATAGGACATGAGAAATTCCATAGCAGCCTGGGCTTTGGTCTTCATCAGCCGTACACTTAATTGGATATTTAAAAACTTATTGATAAAGAAGCAATATTTATGGCTTTCTCATGTCCCCTCTTCCAGCAGGAGCAGTTGGTTTCATTTGGATGTCCTTCTGCTTAGCAGCTTCTTTGGGAGCATGTTGTTTAGGTTGTTCTCTCTGGAGTTCTTTGATCTCTTCTTTCTCAATTTCCCTAGCTTTTTCCTCTTTGGCTTTTTCCTCAACCTTTACTACTGCCGGTTTCTCTTCTTTGGTCTTCTCATCCTTGGTTTCTTCTTTCTTCACTGTTTTCTTTTTGACAGGTTCAATAGGCTTCTCGACAGGTGCACCTTCCAATTCCGCTATTACTTTCCCATCCTCATCCTTTTTCGCCACAATCTTGATGTGATGAGGGGGATTCTTGATGCCGTGCTCCCATATTTTCAGATTTGCATATTTCCCTATGAATATCTTATCTGATTTCATATGTCTGACTAGAAAGGATCTGAGAGCATTGACAGCTTTCTTACCTCTTTTATAACGAGGAACCTTGAGGAACTCTCTTCTTAGAGGAACATTATAAACTCTCTCTAGAACAATCTTTTTTTCTGCTTCCTTCTTCTTATCTTTCTTTGCCATTATGCCTTAATCTTTGTTCTTCTCCAGCTTCTCTTCATTTTAGTATGTCTGCCTGGATGGACTCTCCTTGACTTTCCATATACCTTAGGAACTGACCAAAAAGGAGCCCATCTTGTCCTTCTACCTGCTTTAGCCAATCTTTTCTTTTTCCCAGGGTGCTTTGCTCTTGCCATCTTATACTCTCTTGATCTTAAATTCCTTTTTCTTAGGTTCTATCCTCTTGAGTATTTCTTTGAATTGAGTATCATTAAGCTGTTTCTTCAACTGGCCCGTTTGGATCATCTGTCCCAAAATCGTTAATACTCTAATTGCTTTTTCTGTATGGGCAATCTTAAGGTTGCCATATCTTTGTAATGCGTCCTTGGTCAAAAATTGTCTGACCAAATTTTCAAGTTCCTCAATCTGAGCCTGAATTTGTTCTTCTGCTTGCTTCTGTAATCCTTCTTGTTGCTGCAATTCCATCAATTTTCTTTTTTTTATCTCCTCTAAATCACTCATTTGGATCAGGATTTACCTTTTCTGACTTACTGTCTTTCTCAGGTTTGGTATCTTCTTTCTTCTCATCTATATTAGTATCATCCTTTGTTGAATCTTTCTCAGCTTCTTTTACATCATCTGAGCTGGATTCTTTCCTTTCTTCAGGCTTAGTTTCTGCCTTATCTTCCTTACCTTCGGACTCCTCAGGTTTGATGTCTACTTTAGCATCATCCTTTTTCGGCTCTTCCTTCTCATGGGATTCTTTCTTTGCTTTATTATCCTTTTTGCCCTTCGCAGCTCTTTTTTTTGGAGGCTCTTTCTTATCCTCCTTTTTCTGCTCTGCCTTGATATCGTGCTTTTTACTTTTTTGCTCTTCCTTAGGTTCTTCCGGCTTAGCATCAGCTCCCTTTTTCATATCCGGTTTTGGAGCCTCTTTCCTAACAGGTTTTTTGTAAAGACCAGATGCTAATTTATCAAGAAATGATTTTCCCGAGGGTGTGATTACTCTGCCCTTATGGACACCAATCTCCCCATTTTTCAGAAATTTTTCTTTTTCAAGTTGTTGGACTATCAGACGAATGACTTTTCCAGATGATTTATAAAATCTCCCAGGTTTGTGGCCCCTGTTCTTTTTGCTCCCATACTTCAATCTCAACTTCTGCACTCCAATAGGGCCTTTTGATTTGTATATTGTCCTGAGGATAGCAGCTGCTCGTACATACCACCAATCTTCTCTAGAAGGCACTCTCTCCTTAGCAGTGCCTGTTTTGACAAAAGCAGCCCATTCAGGAGGTTTGAGATTCTCCCTATTACTTAATTCCTTAGCTGCAGCTTCTATAAGTACACTTCCATCAACATCATATGCATTTGCCATTTTATATACCTATCTTCTTCGCGCCTTCCGGCACTAGAATCGCTACGAATAGCGTAACAA
>JBDREV010000049.1:0-4309 GCA_043819375.1 Candidatus Woesearchaeota archaeon | reverse complement strand
TAACCTCCATTAATCTCTGAAGAAAGATAGATCTCCTTTTCTCCTTCAAGGAGCCTATTGTCATTAAGGATCATCTTTAGCCGTACAGAATTGGTAGTTACTGGGATCACTTTACCTTTGATCACTAAGATCTTTCCCACTTCTTCTACTGCTTTCTCAAAACTTCCCGTAACTTTCTCCAAAGCAGACAGTAAGATATTGCCGAAGCTATGGCCTTGTAGACAACCATGTTCAAAACGGTAGTTCATCAGCCCACGCATCAGCCGGCCGGATTTAGACAAAGCTACTAAACACTGCCTTACATCTCCAGGAGGCAATACCCCTAACTCATCTCGCAGAATTCCTGTGCTGCCGCCATCATCAGCCATCGAGACGATTGCATTCAGATCAACTTCATATCTCTTTAAGCCATTCAAAACTACAAAGTTCCCTGTACCCCCACCAATAACAACTATTTTTTTCATATGTAAAAAATAATAAGAAAAAGAATATTAAAAGCTTATGGAATTATTCCTCTGTAAATTCCTCAAGGGTAGCTTCAATCTTCTCATTAGCTTTCAGCTTTCCTGTTTCTCTGAGAAACTCAGTAGTCAACAGATAGAACATCAAGCCCAAAGATTTCTTTCCTTTGTTATTGCAAGGAACCACTAAGTCAAGATTGTTAGTCTGGTTGTTAGTGTCGCAAAGAGCAATCACAGGAATACCAATCCTCACTGCATCATCGACAGCATTCTTGTCAGGCCAGGGATCGCAGACCACCATCAGCCTAGGCTCAATAAAGATCTCCAGATTAGGGTTAGTCAAGATTCCCGGAGGATATCTGCCCACTAAAGTTTTCATGCCGGTGTGTTCTGCTATCTTGCGCAATGCTTTCCAGCAGCTTTCCCTTCTCCCCACTAACAGGATGTCCTCTGGATTATACTGGGCTAGGAATTTGGCTGCAATCTTGATCCGCTCGTCAATCTTCTGCAGATTAAGTACACTTAATCCATCCGGCCGGGTCTTATAGATAAAATTAGCCATATATTTAGTCTTGAATTTAGTTCCGATATGGATTCCGCTCTTCAAATATTCATTTGTATCAATTAATAGGGTATCTTGGTCTACCATTTTATATTCTCCTTAGTTTTTAGGCCAGCCGATAGTCTTAGAAATTAAGACTGCGGTTTCTTTGGCCTCACGCAGCAATATCTTCCACAGCAGGAAGATGTTGGCTATAGACTTCTTATTCTTCAGTTTATTTATAAAGATTTCCTTAAATTACCGTCCAAAATAATTCTTTACAGTCAAGTTGATATCATTGATCAGCTCCTGTTGTTGCTCTAGTCCAAATTGTTTTCTAGCTGGAAGGATATCACGCTCATTACAATGGTTCTGATAAGCACGAAAGATTAACGAGGGTATCTTCTGGTCTATCACAAAGGCTAAAGCATAAGGTTGCTGTTTCTGGAAAGCACCGAGATTACCTTTGCCTAATTCATGAGTCAAGGCATAAGTCAATTGCACCAACCCCATATATCCATTCTGATGGAGGTTATCTATTCCGGAAATGATGGCGATTAAATAATTGGGCTTGAACAGGCTGAGTCTGGCTGAAATGATCCCTAAATCTCGGTCTTCTTTTCCACCAAATAACTGAACAAGATACTTAGTTGAAAAAATAACTCCCCGATTTGTAAAGTCTGCAGATTTTAAGTTAGTATTAAGATATCTAAAAAGTTCTTCTGCAGCAGAATTCATCCCAAACAAGCCGATATGATAATTGATCTCTTGAACTTCTGATCTGACTGGTCGATTGACAATCAGAGGAGCATCTCTATCTTCATCGATAATTGTTTCTAAAATTAATTCTTTAGGATCATCATCTAAGTAAGTTTTGATTAATCGGTCTAGGTCAGATTTATTGGGATTATCTCTCATTTCAGTAAAAACGGCAGAGGCATATAAAAAACTTTCTTATTTTACTACTAAGAAGTAATCTAATCAGTCTTTTCCACACCTTTCCCAACTATCTTAAACTTGACTTCTAATCCTTCTGGCAAAGAACGATGTTTTCTTAACCTCAGACCAGAACAGGTACTAAATTTATATACTTCAATCAGACATTTAGAACCATACTTAAGTAAATCTCCTCCCACCATCTTAACCCGGTCTTTATTTTCAAAATCAGCATAGACTTGATTGGTTACCAGCACCGGGATCTTCCGTCTCCGAGCAATCTCTACCAAACCAGCAATCTGCCTTCCCAAAGTGGAGTTGACTTCATAAACATCTTCACTTTTTCCTAACTCTAAGCGGTAGAGCATAGCAATACTATCCACTATAATCAAGCCGATCTTTTCATCAACTAGTCTCCTTAACGATTCAAAGATCTCATCCTGCTCATTGAAATTGACTGGACGAAAGAAAATTACTCTTTTCAGTACTTCCAGATAATGTTTGGTGATCTGCTTGACCCGCTCTACAGCTATTCCTCCTTCCGTATCAATAAAGAGGATTTTCTTGCCTGTCCCAGCCATCCTGACCATAGCCATCAGACAAAGGTTGGTTTTTCCTGAACCGGATGGGCCATAGATAGTGGTGACGATATCTCCATCATAACCTCCCCCTAAAAGTTCATCAAGAAAATCTATCCCACTTGAAACCTTTCTTTCTTCCATGAGCTTATCAAAGAACAGCTGAATTATAAAAATTTCGAACTTTAAACAGATATTTTATAAATCATTCTCAGTTCAGTAAATTAATGAAAAGGGAGCATCTTTACCTATCAGCAATTATGATAATTACTCTAGGCTTGCGCCTGGTTCTTGCTTTTTCCATCCCTAACTTAACCTATGATTCTTATTTCCACCTGCAGCAGATCGAACACATTACTGAGACTGGTATGCCCCTCTATCAAGATCCGCTCAGTTACGGTGGCAGGACGTTAGTCTTCCTGCCCGCGTTTCATTACTTTATGGCCACTTTTGACCTGTTCCTGCCCCTGGAACTGGCCGCCAAGATCATCACCAACCTATTGGTTGTTTCGTTGATACTATTAGTCTATTTACTAGCTAAACGGATTACTCAAAGTGAGAATGCTGCTTTAGTCTCTGCAGTTATTGCTGCAATTGTGCCTGCCACCTGGCAGACAAATTCTGTTTCCCCTTATTATCTCTTCCTTCCTTTGATGCTGCTGGCGATCTACGCTTTGATGAACATCCAACAGAAAAAATTTGTCTATCTATATATCATCATGCTCTTTTTACTTTCCTTGACCACCACTGCCACTTTTTTTCTGATTGTGGGGATCCTCTTTTATATCATCCTTTCTAAGATTGAAGAAAAGAGTGTGCTCAGAGCAGAGATGGAACTGACCCTATTCTCCTTATTCCTGTTCCTCTGGGTTCAATTCCTGTTCTTTAAAAATATCTTGATTTCAGAAGGCATCGGTTTTATCTGGCAGAATATTCCTCCACAGATTGTCTATCAATATTTTCCAGTTTCTCTGCCCCAATCTTTAGCCTTAGTGGGAGCGATCCCCCTGTTAGTAAGCATCTATTCTATCTATAAATTCCTGTATGAGGAAAAGAATAAGAATGTTTTCTTGTTATTCAGCCTGGCAATCTCTACCATTCTGCTCTTCATGTTAAAATTAGTTGAAGCCAGGATCACCTTAATGTTATTGGGTGTGATCTTTGCCATCATCTTTGCTCAATTTTACAAAAGTTTGGGGCAGTATCTAAAACAGACTAAGTTAGTAAGCAAAGGTTCACTGATTCTCTCTGTCTTGGTTATCTTAGCTGTATTGACCTCTGCCTATGCCTCTTTCGCTTTTGCCATCCAGCAGCAAACTCCTAGCCAGGAAGATATCACTGCCTTCTTATGGTTAAAGGAAAATACTCCCCCAAACTCTACGGTCCTGACTATCCTCAAAGAAGGTCACCTGCTTAACTATCTTGGAGGAAGGAAAAACCTGATGGATGAGCAATTTTCTTTGATCAAGAATATTGAAGGCAGGTTCAATGACTTGAGCTCATTATATATCACCAGTTACCAGACTCAGGCCATTGACCTGCTCAACAAATACAGCATAGATTATATCTTCTTTTCAGAAGCAGCTGAAGAGAGATATCAAATTGAAAAAATAAGTTATATTGATGAAAAATGTTTTGATCTAGTCTATGATCAAGAAGTTAAGATTTACCGTTCAAAATGCCAGCTCCAGCCAACCAAGTGATTGAACATCTGATCAAATATCAGAAGATATATTTAGCCCTATTCCTAATCTTAGTGCTGGTTTCCCCCTGCCTGATCCGTTATTCCAACA
>JBDREV010000048.1:0-2686 GCA_043819375.1 Candidatus Woesearchaeota archaeon | reverse complement strand
TGTATCTGTAATCTTATCTTTGTTATCCGTTTTGCTCAGCTTTGAGTTTACCTTCAGCTTATTCCACCAGTTATTCTTTCCCCAAGGCAATTGGATTTTTCCGGAAGATTCATCACTGATCCAGACCTTTCCTTTGAGTCTCTTTATCTCTATCACTTGGAAAATAATTTTATCATATTCAGTAGTAGCAATCTTTTTTATAGTTGGAGGTCTTTTCCTGAAAGATGAACATTAAAGGACTGAAGGCTTGGCTGTTTTTGGTGGTAGTAGTCATTGCCATCCTGCTCTCATTAGTGTTTCTGCTGGGCTTTGCAATTCTGCTGCTGCCTTTGATCAGCTTCATGATCATTTTTGGGGTCATTTATGCAATGGTTGGAAGGTATAAAGAAAAAAGGAATATCCGGAAGAAGAATAAAATTATCGATGTTAAGGTCAAAGAAGTAAAAAGAGGCAAGAATATTTCGGTGAAGAAAAAATGAAATTAATTTTAATCAATTTCAAGACTTATGAAAAAGGGACAGGAAAGAAAGGGCTGAAGCTGGTCAAAACAATCGCCGGTTTCAAGTCTAAGTATTCCTTAGGTGTATGTCCTCAATTTGTTGATCTGAAAGAGATCTGTGCTGTCAAGATTCCTGTCTTTGCTCAGCATCTGGATGCAGTGGATTACGGTTCTAATACTGGACATGTGCTTCCGCAAAGTGTTAAAGAAGCAGGTGCTGCCGGCACTTTGATCAACCATTCTGAAAGGAGGATTACGCTAAGTGAGATTAAGAAGAATGTGGAGATCTGCAGGAGATTGGGATTGATTTCTGTAGTTTGTGCGGGTACTTTGAGTATGGTCAAGAAGGTGATCAAGTTCAGGCCGGATTATGTGGCTTATGAACCAAAGAAGTTGATTGGTACAAATATTTCTGTTACCGATGTAAATCCTGCAGTGATCACTAAAGCTGTGGACATGGCCAGGAAATATGATGTGCATGTGCTCTGCGGGGCAGGAGTCCATGCCAAAAAGGATATCAAGAAAGCCTTCCAGCTGGGTGCAGAAGGAGTGTTGATCGCTCATAAGGTGGTGCAGGCTGATGATCCTAGAAAAGTTCTGAAAGAATTGTTGGGTTAAACTACTTCACCACAACTGTGAATTTCTTAGTGTTATCATACTGAGCACTATTGCCATCGTACACCCGAGCATCAAAGATATAAGTTCCGACAGCAGCATCCTTAGGCACACTTACACCGATCGGAACTGACTGATGCTGGTTCTCTTTGATCATATAATCAGAAACATAGAGCAGCCATTGTGCAGTACTAGCTTTAACTGTTGAGGTAATCTCTTGCTGCTGTTCATCAAAAGCTTGAGACAGCTCCACCTGTACTGTAAATGAAGATCCATACGTGCTCTCTTCAATATTAAGAATTCCTAAGCCAAAGGCATAATTCTCTCCTTTATACAAAGTGACAGTATGTCTGGGCAAAGCCACCTTTTTGCCTTCATCCACCAGCAATCTTTCCAATTGTATCTGGGTCTGAGCATCCAGTTTAGCTTTCTGCTCTTCAGCACCGCCAACTAACTTAAACAATAAAGCCATCCCCCCTCCAAAAATAAACAGAGAGAGGATAATAACCACTAACATATTGACAGATAAGCCAATCGACCCCTTTTTTGCCATGGATTTAGTAAAATAAAATTATTTATAAATCTTTAGAAAAACTTTTAAAATAACTTCGCAAAAAACGAAAGATTTATAAACCATTTAGCCCATTATCCTGAAGTAGTAATTGTTTTGAGGGGAAAAAATGAAAAAAACCACAGTCAAGGAATGCACAGAATGCGGAAGCAAAGATATCTTCCGGGATGATGAGAAGGGAGAGACTATCTGCAGGCAATGTGGTTTAGTGATTGAAGACAAGATGATTGATTTCTCTCAAGAATGGAGAGATTTTGAAGATGACCGGGGAGGTTCTAGGAGAAGGACCGGAGCTCCAAGTACATACACTCAATTCGATCAGGGTTTAGGCACTGAAGTGGGCCAGACCTCTGACTTCTATAAATTAGGCTCAGATAAAGATAAAGATAAATTTTTCAGATTAAGAAAATGGCATTATCGTATCTCTACAGCTATTGAAAGGAACTTAAAGGTAGCTTTGGCTGAGCTGAAAAGAGTAAGCTCTTTCCTAAAACTGTCCAAAAGTGTAGAGGAAGAGGCAGCCAGGATCTACACATTAGCTGTCCAGAAGGGATTAGTAAGAGGAAGAAGTATGGAATCAGTAGTTGCTGGAGCATTATACGCTGCCTGCAGAAGGCATGAAGTGCCCAGAACTTTGGATGAGATGGGTGAAGCTTCCGGTATCGAGAAAAAAGAGATTGGCCGTACTTACAGATTTGTGACCCGGGAATTAGGAATAAACATCCTGCCTTCTAATCCTGCTGATTACATCCCTCGATTCGCTTCTGCTCTCAATTTGAGTGCAGATACCCAGACCAGGGCCATGGAGATCCTGGAACAGGCCAGAGATATTGAACTTACTTCTGGAAGAGGACCAACCGGTATTGCCGCCGCCGCTCTGTATGTTGGCTCTTTGATCCACGGAGAGAAAAGGACCCAGAGAGAAGTGGCTGATGTTGCTGGAGTTACAGAAGTGACCATCAGGAACAGGTATAAAGAACTGATCAAAAAACTCAAGCTGT